>JAGGWH010000101.1 GCA_021157585.1 Bacteroidales bacterium
AAACAGGACCTACCACATCGTACTTTTCGGTTTGCGAACCATTAGAACTTAGGTTTTCGATTTTATGAAAAGCTTGATAAAGTGCTGGTCGAATTAAGTCCGTCATTGCAGCATCAATAATTAGAAAATCTTTTGCTTTCACTTTCTTTACATAAATAACTTTGCTCAATAAGCTACCCATTTGCCCAACAATGGATCTCCCCAATTCAAAATGAAGCTGTTGCTGTGGTCGTAATTCCAGAAAGTCATTAAAAATTTTAAAATAAGTTTTAAAATCAGGAATAAGTTCCTCATCGGGTTGATGGTAATTGATTCCTAATCCCCCGCCAACATTTATATGGTCAACAATAATTTGTCGCGCATAAAACCTCTCCTGAATCTGATTGATACGGTTGCATAGATTTTTGAAAGTATCAAGATCGGTTATTTGAGATCCAATATGGAAATGTAAACCTTTGAGTTGGATGCTTTTCATCATATCCATTTTGTCGAGAATAGATTCGAGTTCCCATAAACTTATTCCAAATTTATTTTCGTCTAAACCCGTAGTGATATATTTATGTGTATTGGCATTTACGTTTGGATTGATACGCAAAGCGATGGGAGCAACTTTTTGTTTATTCTCTGCCAATTCATTTATCACTTCAATCTCGGGAAGCGATTCACAGTTGAAACTAAAAATGTTATTTTCAAGGGCAAAGTTGATTTCTTCATCGGTTTTACCTACTCCAGCAAACGCAATTCCCTCATTTTTAAAGCCGCGATTTAAGGCTTCTTTAACTTCATTTCCACTAACACAATCGGCACCAAATCCTGCTTTAGAAATTGTCTCTAAAATTGTAGGGTTGTTGTTAGCTTTGAGCGCATAATGAATATTATATCCATAAGCATTAGCTTCCTTTTTAACTAAATCAAGTGTTTGTTGCAAAAGGCCTAGATTGTAAATGTAGGCTGGCGTTTTTTTATTTGTAAAATTGAGCTGCATTTTTATGGTTTGGTATAAAGTTTTTGATGTAATGCGTTAAGTGCCTTAGTTTTATCAGACTGGTCTATCAATAAAGAGATACTATGATTGCTTGCCCCATAAGAAATCATTTTAATAGAAATGTCGAGCAGCGAATCGAATACTTGATAGGCATAACCATTTTCCGATGTTGGAATATGACCAACAAGTGCAATAATAACTTGATCAGACTCGACTTCTGTTTGACCAAATTTTTGTAAATCGCTTAAGATGTTTTCCAAATTACTAGTGTCATCAATACTCATCGAAACGGCTACTTCCGAAGTGGTAATCATATCGATAGGCGTTTTGTAAATCTCAAAAACTTCAAAAACTTTTCGTAGAAAACCATAAGCAAAAAGCATGCGGTCTGACTTAATTCTTACAATTGTAATATTGTCTTTAGCTGCTATGGCTTTAATCCCTGTTTTATCATTGGTATTTTGGATAATGGTTCCAGGTCTTTCGGCACGCAAGCTGTTTTTTAAACGAACAGGAATGTCTGCTTGTTTTGCGGGGAGAATACTTGATGGATGCAGTATTTTTGCTCCAAAATAAGCCAATTCAGCCGCTTCATCAAAAGATAGTTCAGCAACAGGTTCTGTGTTCTCAACATAACGAGGATCGTTATTGTGTAAGCCGTCGATATCCGTCCAAATTTGAATCTCATTTGCATGAACGGCCTGTGCAATTAATGAGGCTGTATAATCACTGCCACCACGTTTAAGATTATCAATTTCGCCGTAAGCATTTCTGCAAATATAACCCTGCGTTATAAAGAGTTTAGTGTTGGGAAAACTTTTCAATATGCGGTTTAAGTTTTCCTGAATGTAGTATTCATCGGGGTCAAGGTTTTTATCAATACGCATAAACTCTAAAGCAGGCAATAAAGCCGAAGAAATTGCTTTTTCTTCTAATAGAAGTTGAAAAAGGGCAGTGGATAATAATTCACCCTGAGCCAATAATGCTTTTTCTTGAAGTAGCGTAAATATACGTTCCGTGAATTTTTTCAAATAGCTAAAATGAGCTTCAATTAGTTTTTTTCCTTCTTCCTTTTTTGTTGGAGTTTCAAAAAGATCTTCGGCCAGAAGAAAATATTCACCTTGTAATATTTTGATTTTAGCACAGGCTTCGGTTTTATTCTGTTCGTATAAGCTTTTAGCAATGGCTACCAATTTATTTGTTGTTCCACTTACTGCCGATAATACGACAATGGTAGGTTTTTCTGATTGAATTAGTCCAATCAGATTTTTCATTCGCTTGGCATCGCCAACGGAGGTTCCTCCAAATTTTAGTATAATCATTCGTTAATGTGTTTTACAAAAAAAGCCCAATCGAAATTCGACCGGGCTTTGAATATTTAGTATTTTATATATTAACATAACAAAGTCCGGCAACCTAAAACGGCATACTTCTGTTTGTTATATTTTTTCATTTTTATCATTATCGGCTGCAAATATATTCATTTTTTTAGAAGCCCCAGCCTTGAGCTAAATTTTTTAATTTTGTTCTGAACTAAAACGCAAAGAATATGTTTAAAACCAACGAATATTTTGATGGTCAAGTAATGTCAATTGCATTGAATACTAAAGGTGGTGAAGCTACAATTGGTGTGATGGCTGCTGGAGAATACGAATTTGGAACTTCCACGGTTGAATATATGACGGTGACCAGTGGAAAAATGAATGTGAAACTACCAGGGAAAGAAGAGTGGAAAGTGTATGGCGAGTTTGAAACTTTTATTGTAGATAAAGACGTGAAGTTTAAAGTAAAAGTTGACAACGACACTTCGTACCGCTGTTTATACCGTTAAAAGAAATAATTATAAAATGTATTTCTAAAACACATAAAAAAAGCCCGTCAAAAAAAAATTGACGAGCTCTTTAAATTTTTTCGAATGCTTGTTTATTTCACAGCATCGACAATAGCTTTAAAAGCTTGTGGATTATTCATGGCTAAATCGGCTAAAGCCTTACGGTTAAGCTCGATGCCTTTGGCATGAATTTTTCCCATAAATACCGAATAAGACATACCATACTCACGTACTGCTGCGTTGATACGTACAATCCATAACTGACGAAAGTTAGCTTTTTTCGCTTTACGATCGCGATAAGCATACGTCAATCCTTTTTCAACAGCATTTTTTGCTACTGTCCAAACATTTTTCCGACGACCAAATTGTCCTTTGGCCATCTTCATTACTTTTCTGCGTCTATTTCTAGCCGCAACTACATTTACTGATCTTGGCATTTTTTTAATTTTTTTTTCACTTTAGCGCCTTTCGGGCTTATAAGCTAAAGCAAAGGTTTAAAACTCTGTTACCTACAAGGCTAACAATCTTTTAACATTAGCTTCATCTGCTTTGTCAACCATAGCAACTTGCGTTAAGTTACGCTTTTGCTTTTTAGTTTTCTTTGTCAGAATGTGGCTTTTAAAAGCATGCTTCCTCTTTACTTTACCTGATCCGGTAAGGGTGAACCTTTTCTTAGCACCGGATTTAGTTTTCATTTTTGGCATTCTACAATTTATTAAATGATTAATATTAAATAAAGATATTTCTACCTGTTATTTCTTCTTTTTAGGAGCGATAATCATAATCATACGTTTACCTTCCAATTTTGGTAAGCGCTCAACTTTTCCTATCTCCTCCAAAGCTTGGGCAAATTTCAATAAAATTATTTCTCCTTTGTCTTTGTAAATGATAGAACGTCCTCTAAAGAAAACATCTACCTTCACTTTTGCTCCATCTTCCAGAAACTTAATGGCATGCTTCAACTTAAAATTGAAATCATGATCATCAGTATTTGGACCTAAGCGAATTTCTTTAACCACCACTTTAGCAGTTTTCGCTTTAATCTCTTTTTGCTTTTTCTTTTGCTCGTATAAAAACTTTTTATAGTCGATAATACGACAAACAGGGGGGTTGGCTGTTGGAGAAATTTCTACCAAATCCAATTCCAACTCTTTGGCTTTTTCAACAGCATCTCTGAGACTCAAAATCCCAGGCTCAACGTTTTCGCCAACAACACGCACAACTTGAGCTGTAATATACTCGTTGATTTTATGTAGGGCTTCTGGCCGTTTAAATGGTCGTCTTCCGCGGTATGGTGTTCTTTTTGCTATAGCTTTATCTCCTATTCGTTATGGATTTTATAATCCGATTATTTATAAATATTTTCTGTTTCTTCTTTAATATCTGCAATAAAATCGCTAATACTTTTACTTCCTAAATCACCTTCCTTATGTTTGCGAATTGAAACCGTATTGATTTCCTCTTCTTTTTCGCCTACAATAAGCATATAAGGAATTTTCTTCATTTCAGCATCTCTAATTTTCCGACCGGTTTTTTCACTTCGGTCATCAATTTGGGCGCGAATGTCAGCATTTTCGAGCAAAGTTAAAACTTTTTCAGCATATTTTTGATATTTTTCGCTGATTGGCAGGATAATAACCTGATCAGGAGTCAACCAAAGAGGGAAATTTCCGGCACAATGCTCAATCAAAACAGCTACAAATCTTTCCATCGATCCAAAAGGAGCACGGTGAATCATAACCGGACGATGCTTTTCATTATCGGCTCCAATATATTCCAATTCAAAACGCTCCGGAAGATTATAATCAACCTGAATAGTTCCTAATTGCCATTTTCTACCAATTGCATCTTTAACCATAAAGTCCATCTTTGGACCATAAAAAGCAGCTTCGCCATATTCTATAATGGCAGGAATACCACGCTCTTCTGCAACTTCTTTAATAGCATTCTCTGCTAATGTCCAATTCTCATCGGTTCCAATATATTTTTCTTTATTGTTAGGATCGCGTAGTGAAATCTGAACCGTAACATCATTAAAATCGAGAGCGCTAAAGATAAGCTCGATAATATCCATCACTTTCTTAAACTCATCCTTCACTTGCGAAGGCATACAGAAAATGTGGGCATCGTCTTGTGTAAATCCCCGAACACGTGTTAAACCGTGCAATTCACCACTTTGCTCATAACGATAAACAGTACCAAACTCGGCATAACGGATTGGCAAATCTTTATATGAATGAGGCTTATTTCTATATATCTCGCAATGATGCGGACAATTCATTGGTTTTAGCAAAAACTCTTCACCTTCGGCAGGCGTATGAATAGGTTGAAAACTATCTTCGCCATATTTAGCGTAATGTCCGGAAGTTACATACAATTCTTTTTGTCCGATATGAGGAGTAATAACCGGCTGGTAACCATAACGCTTTTGCACTTTCTTTAAGAAATTTTCCAAACGTTCGCGAAGCATAGCTCCTTTAGGTAACCAAAGTGGCAATCCTTTCCCTACCTTATCGGAAAAAGCAAATAATTCTAATTCTTTTCCAATTTTACGATGATCACGTTTCTTGGCTTCTTCAAGCAACTCAAGATAAGCTGTTAATTCTTTTTTCTTTGGAAAAGTGATACCGTAAATTCGAGTTAGCTGTTTGCGCTTTTCATCGCCACGCCAGTAGGCACCGGCAATATTCAATAATTTTACGGCTTTAATTGGTCCGGTATGCATCATATGAGGACCACGGCATAAGTCGGTAAATGTACCCGATTGATAAAAGGTAATAGAACCGTCTTCCAAATCGTTAATCAATTCCAACTTATACTCATCACCTTTTTTGGTAAAAAAATCAAGGGCTTCTTTTTTGCTTACTTCTCTTCTAATTAACACTTGCTTTTCTTTAGCAAGTTCCAGCATACGTTTTTCGATTTTCTCTAAATCGCTTTCCGAAATGCTGTAATCCATAAAATCTATATCATAATAAAAACCATTTTCAACATCCGGACCTATACCAAATTTTACACCGGGATAAAGCTGCTCAATAGCTTCGGCCATTAGGTGTGCTGAAGAATGCCACATTGCTGCTTTTCCTTCCGTATCGTTCCATGTAAACAGTTGCAAACTTGCATCTTCGTTTATAGCACGACTTGCGTCTACTACTTCTCCGTTTACTTTAGCGGCTAACACATTGCGAGCTAAACCCTCACTAATTTCCATAGCCACATCGTAAGCTGTACTGCCTTTAGGCATTTGCTTAAGCGAACCATCCGGTAATGTGATATTTATCATCATTTTTCTTTCAAATTTTGAGCCTGCAAAGATAGCAAAATAAGTTTTAAACTCTTGTTAGAAACACTATTAATTCAGATATTTAAAAAGAAATAACCAACAATATGGTAATAGCAGAAAAGATTATTCTACTAATCCTCGTCCTGTTTTTTTTATTTTCCCGGAAGCTTTAAGCTCCACTATTAATTTATCGAGGATACCATTGATAAATATTTTACTCTTTGGAGTAGAAAAATATTTTGAGATTTCTATAAACTCATTCATAGTAACTTTTACAGGAATAGAAGGCATTTCCGTTAGTTCCACCAAAGCCATTTTTAGGATTAACAAATCCATTAAAGCAACTCTATCAATTTCCCAATTCACAATTTTGGGTTTAATTATCTCTAAAAATTCATCAGAATGCATAATGGTCTTTTTAAATAATTCTCGAGCGAATATTAAATCCTGACCACCATACTTATCTAACTCATCTTTAAAAAGAGTTGGCAAAGCACGATTTTCATTCCAAGAAACTTTATAAGACGATATCGTCATCAAAACCAATTGAGCAACTAAAAAATAATCATCAGTCCAGTTTAAGTTAAGGTCTTCAAAATAAAACTGTAATGCTTCACTTGGGATTAAAACCTCTTCAAAAATTTTAGTAATAACTAATTTATCAATTTTATATGTAGAATTCTTTTCTGCAAGATATTGTTTATACGTATCTGCTTCGCGAATCTGATTATAAAGTTTGAGTACAAGCTCTTTTTCCTGCTTCCAGTTTATGTGTAAAGCAGCAGATTTTTTTTCTAAATCTTTATTCTCAGCTAATTGAACTAATAATGGATTACGAATAAATTTCTCGATCGGATTTAACTCTTCTTCGGTAGGATAATACTTCTTCTTGGCTTCTATCATTCGCTCTTCTGCAAATGCCCTTATTTCAACCAAAAGAGATAGTTGATAAATAAACAAATCATACACTTTTTCAAAGTGTTTCAATAATTGTTTTTCCCCATTTATCGGATTACCGACATCGCCTTGAAAATAAGCATATAATGCCTGAAGTACTTTTATTCTAATATGGCGTCTGCTTAGCATAAGAATGAACTTTTTAATGTGATGCAAAATTAGTTTTTTTTTTAATTTATATAGCTTTTCATCTATTAAATCTAATAATAATTTTAGCATCCTTTTTAAATAGGAATACAAAAAGAATTCATTACATTTGCTACGCATTAAACATATTGAAAATGGACGATTCACTTCCAAAAGAAAGGCAAGAAGATATTTATTCACAAGCAATCAGGGCTGGCAAGCGTACCTATTTCCTTGATGTAAAATCAACCAAATCAGAAGAATTGTATTTAACAATTACCGAAAGCAAACGTAGATTTGATACTGAACTTGGGAAATTCAGATACGAAAAGCATAAGATTTTTCTGTTTAAAGAAGATTTTGAAAAATTCACTGATGGCTTAAAAGATGTTATTAGGTTTATTGAAAACGGACAGTCTCACAACACCCCTAATACTTCTGATTCTGAAAAAGATACATTAGACGAAAACCTAAAAAAACATTCCGAGATTTCTTTTGAAGATTTAGATTAGCATTCACAAAAAACCGATTCCTACACCAAAATAATATTTGGAAATAGATTATTCTACATTTCCTATAATATTTTTATATTGAATTGTTAATAAAATTTAGATTCAAAAAAGGATTAAATTGTACTTTTGTACAAACACAAATATTTATGGGGAAAGTTATTTCTATAGCAAATCAAAAAGGCGGTGTCGGAAAAACAACGACAGCCATTAACTTGGCAGCCGGACTTGCTGTACTCGAACACAAAACTCTTATTATAGATGCAGATCCACAAGCCAACTCTACTTCAGGAATAGGTTTCGATCCAAAAAACATTACTACAAGTATTTACGAATGTATTATGGATGGCGTTAATCCAAGAGATGTTATTCTGGAAACTCAGACTCCATATTTATATGTTTTACCTGCTCATATCGACTTAGTCGGTGCCGAAATAGAGCTAATTAATCAACCACAACGTGAGCATATCCTAAAAAAAAGCATTGAAAAAATAAAAGATGATTATGATTTCATCATTGTCGACTGCTCTCCTTCTTTGGGATTAATTACTATTAATGCGCTCACAGCATCCGATTCTGTGATTGTTCCTGTTCAATGTGAATATTTTGCACTCGAAGGATTAGGAAAATTACTCAATACCATTAAAATTGTTCAATCACGATTAAACCCACAATTAGATATTGAAGGTATTTTGCTAACGATGTACGATTCGCGTTTACGCCTGTCGAAACAAGTAGTAAAAGAAGTTAAAACGCATTTTCAGAAAATGGTTTTCAAAACCATTATCAATAGAAATACCAAACTCGGCGAAGCTCCAAGTTTTGGCGAAACGGCAATAATGCATGATGCATCCAGCACCGGAGCCATTAACTATTTAAACTTAGCACGCGAAATTTTACAAAAAAACAATATGACCAGCCTAACGGCAAAAAATAAAAAAGAATAAAGTATGAGCAAGAAGCAAGCTATGGGAAGAGGCCTCGATGCTATTTTAGGCAGCCCCGAAACTGACATTACTTCAAAAGATATCTCCGGAAATTATATTGTTGGAGCCGTTGCAGAACTTGCTATACATAAAATTGAAGCCAATCCTTTTCAGCCCCGAAGCGAATTTGAAGATCAGTCTCTAATGGAGCTATCAGACAGCATTCAAAAGCAAGGAATTATTCAGCCTATTACCGTTAGAAAAATGGGCTCGGAGAAATATCAGCTTATTTCAGGCGAACGTCGTTTACGCGCAGCAAAAATGGCGGGATTGAAAAATATTCCTGCCTTTATACGTATTGCTAACGATGAGCAAATGCTCGAAATGGCTTTAGTTGAAAACATCCAAAGAGAAAATCTAAACGCCATAGAAATAGCTGTCAGCTATACCCGATTGATAGAAGAATGCAAAATTACTCAAGAAGAATTGAGCGAAAGGGTAGGTAAAAAACGTTCTACCATTACTAATTACATTCGATTATTAAAACTTCCTGCCGAAATACAAATTGCTCTTTCGCAAAATCAGATTAGTATGGGGCATGCCAGAGCCCTTATTAATGTCGAAAGCTTAATAACTCAACTTAAGATTTTAGAGCAAATTATTTCGCGTGATTTATCTGTTAGAGAAACAGAGAATTTAGTGAAAGAGATTATCAATCCTATTGATAAAATAGAAAGAAAAAAAGGAAACTATCTCCCTGCAAGCTATATCAGTTATCGTTCTCAATTAAATAATTTGCTTTCGGCAAGAGTTGATTTAAAACGTAATGCTAAAGGTGGTGGCAAAATTAGTATTCCATATTCCGGCGAAGCCGATCTAATGCGTATTATTGCACTTTTGGAAAAGTAATTCATTACTCCATATGAAGAATAAGTATTTAAATAGCGCATCTCCGTTAAAGCATTTACGCTTTTGGTTGATTTTTGCACTTTCTTTATGCCTGTTTTCTTCATCGTATGGTCAAACCAAAAACCAAGAAGGAAGCACTATTGCTCCAAAACATAAATATTTTACCGATCACAACCCAACTAAAGCCATGTGGATGTCGGCAGCACTTCCGGGTCTCGGACAATATTACAATCATAAATATTGGAAAATCCCCATTGTTTATGCGGGTTTTTCCACTTTAGCATATTTTTCTATCATAAACAAACAAGAATATGTAAAATATCGCGATGCATATAGTACAAAACAATTACTGGAAGTGGGAGAATTAACAAATGACCCACTAATTGATAATTATACCGCCGATCAGCTTTTAAGATACCGTGAATATTATCAAGGAAATCTTGAATTAAATTATATATTGTTTGGAGCTTTTTATTTACTTCAGATGATAGACGCTACCATTGATGCACATTTCTATCAATACGATATTAGTGATAATCTAAGTCTGGAATTCAATCCCATTATTTACCAAAATAACAATCAAATTCAGGCAACACCGGGCTTCCAGCTCCGCTGGACATTTGGGAATCCTTGATTTAAAAAATAAGTCTATGAATAACACTTCAAAAAAGTCTCTAAACATAGCTTTACTTGGTTATGGTAAAATGGGAAAAGAAATTGAACAGCTTGCGTTGGACGCCGGACATAAAATTACTGTTATAATAGATAACGAAAATGATTGGGAACAAAAAGAATCTGATTTAAACAAAGTTGATGTTGCTATTGATTTTAGTATGCCTAAAACAGCAACTTCCAATATTTACAAATGCTTTAATGCTAATATTCCTATTGTAGTTGGAACTACCGGATGGTATGAAGACTTTGATACTATTTCAAATCGCTGCAAAGCAGAAAATCAAAGTTTGTTTTATGCCACTAATTTTAGTTTAGGAGTAAATATTTTCTCTGCAATTAATAAAAAACTTGCCGAGATTATGAATCGTTTTCCCGATTATGATATTAGCATTTCCGAAACTCACCACACCCAAAAACTTGACGCTCCAAGTGGCACTGCCATTAGTTTAGCTGAAAGTATTTTAAGTCAAATAGATCGTAAAACAGATTGGGAATTAGAAAAAGAGGACAAGAAACTATCAGCAAATATTCTTTCCATAAAAGCAAACCGTATTGAAAACATTCCGGGAACACACAAAATCACCTATCAATCTTCTGTTGATAAAATAAAAATCAGTCACGAAGCCAAAAGCCGAAAAGGTTTCGCAAAAGGAGCTTTGTTAGCAGCCGAGTGGGTATTTGATAAAAAGGGTGTTTTTAATATGAACGATATGCTATCTCTTTAAAAAACAGAAATTATGCTTAACAAAATTTAATACTATTAATTTGCTATATACAAGCAAATACAAGACTTTTGCACAAAACATAAAGCAAGCATATGTCACTTTTATTTTTTATTTTAATCATCCCAGCACTATTTACAATTCCGGCTTTATTTTCTTATAAACTTATTGAAAAAGCAGGTGTTCCGGGATGGAAAATATTAATCCCATATTACAATTTAGTAATTTTAGTTCAGATAACAGGTCGCTCTTATTGGTGGTATTTATGGCTGATAATACCTTTCATTAATGTATTTACTTTTGTCCTTTTACTTATTGAACTTATTAAAGGATACAACAAGTACGGCATGATAGACCAAGTACTTGTTGCTTTATTTCCTTTTATTTATTTACCCTGGTTGAGTTTTCAACAGCAAGAATGGATAAAGTTAGCTGATCGTCCTAAAATAAAAAAATCAGCTGTACGTGAGTGGACAGATGCAATTGTTTTTGCCGTTATTGCAGCTTCTATAATTCGAATGTTTTTGGTAGAAGCATATACTATTCCTACCAGCTCTATGGAGAAATCTCTTTTAGTTGGTGATTTCCTTTTTGTAAGCAAGATGGCTTACGGACCAAAAAGGCCACAAACGCCTATCGCCTTTCCTTTTGTTCATCACACTTTACCATTTACCGCTTTCACAAAATCCTATCTTGAATGGATTCATTTAGATTATATGCGTTTTCCGGGTTTTGAAAAAGTAAAAAACAACGATGTTGTAGTCTTTAATTACCCTAGCGGAGATACTGTTGTTTTAGAACGCCAAAACGAAGATTATTACCAGATTGTTCGCACAATGGAGCTGGATCAGAAAAACAAAAAAGGCGATTCATACAGGAAAGGTATGGGTAGAAAAATTGTTTGGGATCGCTATCATGTTACTGCTAGACCTGTTGATAAACGCGAAAACTACATCAAACGCTGTATTGCCATTCCCGGAGATACCATAAAAATTATCGATCGTCAGGTTTATATAAATGGGAAAATGGCAGATAATCCGGAAAACATGCAATTTATGTATGATGTTTTCACAAATGGAACCGGTCTAAACCCAAAAGCTCTTGACAAATTAGAAATAAATGAAGGTGGTCAGATTAGTAATAGTCATTATATTTTACCACTTAGTGATGATAAAAAAGCAAAACTTGAAAAATTTGCCAATATAAAAGCTATTAAAGTTAGAAATAGAGAAAAAGGACAAACCTACTTCCCTATTTTCCCTCACGACACCAAGCATTTCCGTTGGAACGAAGATAACTTCGGACCTTTAGTAATCCCTAAAAAAGGAAGTACTGTTAATATATCTATTGAGAATATTGCACTTTACAAAAAAATTATTGGCAAATACGAAAATAATAAGTTAGAGATTAAAGACAATACCATTTTAATTAATGGGAATCCTGCTACTACTTACACTTTTAAACTCGACTATTATTGGATGATGGGTGATAACCGTCATAATTCTGCCGATTCGCGTTATTGGGGATTTGTTCCCGAAGATCATATAGTAGGAAAAGCATCTTATGTTTGGCTTTCTTTAGAAAAGAACAAATCTCTTTTCGATGGAAAAATTAGATGGAATAAGCTTTTCCGCGTTATTAAATAAAAAAAACTAAACAAAAATATATTATGACAACTGGAGAAATTAAAACTAAATACGGAGTAATGAAAGTCGAGTTTTACGACAATGACGCTCCAAAAACTGTTGAGAATTTTGTAAAACTATCTAAAGATGGTTTTTACGATGGTTTAACTTTTCACCGTGTAATTCCCGATTTTGTAGTTCAGGGAGGTTGCCCTAAAGGCGATGGTACCGGCGGTCCCGGATACAGCATTGACTGTGAGCTGGATGGCGGAAATCAATACCACGACAGAGGGGTTCTTTCTATGGCTCATGCAGGAAGAAATACCGGAGGATCTCAATTTTTTATCTGCCACAGCAGAGAAAACGTTGCTCATCTCGACCGCAATCATACTTGCTTCGGGAAAGTTGTTGAAAACGTTGACATAGTTGACCAAATTAAAGCTGGCGATAAGATTGAGAAAATAACTATCACAGAAGATTAATCAGAATAAAAATGCTAATCAAAACCTAGACAAAAGTCTGGGTTTTTTTATTGGTTTTTCAAACATTTCAGCGTTGATAAGCTTTCTGTTTCATCTGTAATTTTCCTTCTATTTTTAATACTTTTGTACTAAAATCCAGTAATAAATTCTATTTCAAACATATTGATGGCCAAGAAAACAAATACTTTAAAAACCGACAAACCCAAAAAGACAAAGGATACAAAAGTTCGTCGAAAATTAAAATTTACTTTTCTAAAAAATGAAAAGTTTAAGTTAACATTCGGAGCATTTTTAATACTGTTCTCCTTTTACTTACTTTTTTCTTTTGTTTCCTATTTCTTCTACTGGACTGTCGATTTTGATAAAATCTACGCTTTTGAATTGAGTGATTTAAGCGGAAAAGTTCCTGTACAAAACTGGGGTGGTTTTATCGGAGCTTGGCTCAGCCATTTGTTTATTTATAAATTATTTGGCATCTCCTCAATACTCATTGCCTACCTTTCATTTATTTCCGGCTTACGGTTAAGTTTAAACCTAAACATCCTACCCTTAGGCAAAAGCTTTAAAATTTCCTTTTTAATTACGCTTTGGCTATCCCCTCTTTTCGGAACACTATTTAACGGTACTTCTTGGGCTATTTTAGGCGGAATTTTTGGATATCAACTTAGCCAATGGCTACAAAATATTATTGGATTTACAGGCTTAATCATTTTGCTTGCCTTCAGCTTATTCGCCTTTTTAACACTTCAATTCAATTTTATAACACACTTTTTAAAGCATCATAGCCACAAAAATAAAGCATCAGAAAGCGATAAAGATACGGAAGAGCAAGACGAAAAAATTAATGATTCAGAAAAAAATAATAATACTGATAGTGCTAACAATATAGAAGGTGATGGTGCATTTGAGTTAATAATCAAAGACAAAAATATAGAGAAGAAACCCATTGAAGAAATTGAAATTGAGATTCCTGAGGAAAATACAGAAACTATAGAAATCAGAAATGATAGCGAAAATGCTGAAGACACTCTTGGTTTGAGCGTTGAAGTGCATGAAGAAAAGAAGGCCACATCCATATCACACAGCGTTGACACACCTTACGATCCAACCGAAGATTTAGCCGATTATAAATTCCCCGGTTTAGATTTACTTAATGATTATGGTAGCGATAAAATAAGTATTTATAAGGAAGAACTTGAAAAAAACAAAGACCGGATTGTTGAAACGTTGAACAATTACAGCATTAAAATTCAGAAAATAAAAGCTACGGTTGGACCAACAGTTACACTCTACGAAATTATTCCCGCTCCCGGTATTCGTATTTCTAAAATCAAAAACTTGGAAGATGATATTGCTTTAAGCCTTTCTGCTTTAGGTATTAGAATAATCGCACCTATTCCGGGAAAAGGTAGTATTGGAATTGAAGTTCCAAATTCTCGTCCGGATATTGTTCCTATGAAAAGCATTTTCCTTTCAGAAGCTTTCCAAAACAATAAATACGAATTACCTGTTGGATTAGGGAAAACAATTAGTAATGAAAGTTATGTTTTCGATTTAGCTAAAATGCCACACCTTCTTCTTGCAGGCGCAACCGGACAAGGTAAGTCAGTAGGATTAAATGCTGTTATTGCATCTTTACTTTATAAAAAGCATCCTGCTGAGCTAAAAATGATAATGGTTGACCCTAAAAAAGTAGAATTAAGTTTGTTCGCAAAAATTGAACGCCACTATTTAGCTAAACTACCCGATTCTGAAGAAGCCATTATTACCGATACCAGTCAGGTTGTAAAAACATTAAAGTCGTTAACAGTTCTGATGGATCAACGCTACGATTTATTAAAAGATGCACAAGTAAGAAACATTAAAGAGTACAATGCTAAATTTAATGCACGCCGTTTAAATCCGGAAAACGGACATCATTTTCTACCTTATATTGTTTTAGTTGTTGATGAATTTGCCGATTTAATGATGACAGCGGGAAAAGAAGTAGAAGGTCCTATTACACGTCTGGCTCAATTAGCACGTGCTATTGGAATACACCTTATTATTGCTACTCAGCGTCCATCGGTAAATATTATTACAGGAACTATTAAAGCTAATTTCCCTGCCAGAATTGCATTTAGAGTAACATCAAAAATAGATTCGCGTACAATCTTAGATGCCGGTGGTGCCGATCAATTGATTGGTCGCGGCGATATGCTAATGTCATCAGGATCGGAAATCGTTCGTTTACAATGCGCCTTTATTGATACTCCGGAGATTGATAAAATTACAGATTTCATCGGATCGCAACGAGCCTATCCATCTGCTTTCATCCTTCCGGAATGTGAAGATGAAGATAACGGATCGTCAACTAATGTTTATGCAGAAGAACGTGATGAACTCTTTGAAGATGCTGCTCGTGTAATTGTTTTGGCACAACAAGGATCAACATCGCTTATTCAGCGAAAGCTAAAATTAGGATATAACCGTGCAGGCCGAATTATAGATCAACTGGAAGCTTGTGGAATCGTAGGTCAGTTTGAAGGAAGCAAGGCCAGAGAAGTAAAAGTTGGAAGCGAAATGGCTTTGGAACAGTTTTTGAAAGATATGTATGCAAAAGAACAAGAAGATGAATAAAAATATGAAATTATACAAACAACTTTTAATCTTGCTAATTATTTCAATGGTTAGTGGGACACAAGCCCAAAACAGCAGTCAAAAAATATTGGATGAACTTGCAAACAAAACAAATGCTGCTAAAAATATTCAAGTAGATTTTAGTTACGAAATGGAAAATGTTGATGCCGACATTCATGAAGTAACAGAAGGCTCGCTAATAGTTTCGGGTGATAAATATTTATTAAAAATTGCCGGACAAGAAATTATTTGTGATGGCAAAACCATTTGGACTTATATAGCCGACGCGGAAGAAGTTCAGATAAATGAAGTGGATGAAGAAGAATCTTTCAGTCCAACAAAATTACTTTCATCATATGCCGATGATTATGATGCAAGTCTGGAAAAAGAATATTCCGAGAACGGACGCAACTATTATTTAATGAAGCTCAAGCCTAAAGATAAAGACAGTGGCTTTGATTACGTTCATCTGAAAATAGAAAAAGACAAAATGCAACTATCAGCCTTTATTCTTTACGATTTTGACAATAATGTATTCTCCTATATTATTAAGGAATACCTTACAGATATTGCGTTAAATGAAGAGTCTTTCACTTTTGATGAAACAAAATACCCCGATGTGGATGTAATTGACATGCGCTAAAAGAAACTTAGAAAAAACAGAAAAGCTTCCGTCGATTGACGGAAGCTTTTTTTATGCTATAATCTAAAAAAATTAAATTCTTATTTCTCTATCTGTTTTGCCAAAGCTGCTTTTACAAAGTTCACAAAAACAGGATGTGGGTTTGCCACCGTACTTTTATATTCCGGATGAAACTGAACACCCATAAACCAAGGATGATCTTCTATTTCAACTATTTCAACTAAATTTTCTTTCGGATTAATGCCTGTCGCTTTCATTCCAGCCTTTTCAAACTGAGACAAATACTTATCGTTAAACTCAAAACGATGACGATGACGCTCACTAATATCTGTGATACCATATGTATCTGAAGCAATAGTTTTCGGTTTTATTCTACAAGGATAAGCTCCTAAACGCATAGTTCCACCTAAGCCCGATATTTTCTTTTGATCTTCCATAATATCGATTACAGGGAAATCAGTTTTAGCGTTAAACTCTGTTGAATGTGCATTTTCATATCCAAGCACATTACGAGCATATTCTATCACTGCACATTGCATTCCCAAACAAATTCCAAGGAAAGGAATATTATTTTCTCGTGCAAAACGTACAGAACTAATTTTTCCTTCTATACCCCGCTCACCAAAACCGGGAGCAACCAAAACTCCACTTACTCCTTCTAGTAATTTTTCTGCGCCTTCCTTCTCTATCAGTTCCGAGTGAACCAACCGAATATTTACTTTTGCTTCGTTAACAGCACCGGCATGAACAAACGATTCTATTATCGATTTATAGGCATCTTTCAGTTCAACATATTTCCCAACCAAAGCAATTTCAACTTCAACCTTAGGATTCTTTAACTTTTCTAAAAATATTTCCCAGTCCGAAATATCTAAGTCGTTCTCTACGGGAACATTAACTAATTTTAAAACCTCAGTATCTAATTTTTCCTGTCGCATTAAAATAGGAACATCGTAAATACTGTCAGCATCAATAGATTCAATTACACTACTTGGAGCCACATTACAAAAACGAGCTATCTTGTCACGCAAGTTACCGTTTAAAGGATGTTCTGTTCTAGCTACAATAATATCAGGTTGAACTCCTTGCTCAAGCAACATTTTAACAGAATGCTGCGTTGGCTTAGTTTTTAACTCTCCTGCAGCAGCCAAATACGGAACCAAAGTAAGATGTACAACTAAAACATCATTTCCCATCTCCCATTTCATTTGTCTGACAGCCTCAATATAGGGCAGAGACTCAATATCACCAACTGTACCACCAATTTCCGTAATCACAAAATCATATTGATTTTTCTTGGCTAAAAGTTTAACACTCTCTTTAATTTCATCTGTAATGTGAGGAATAACCTGAACAGTTGAACCCAAATACTCTCCTTTACGCTCTTTATCAATCACCGATTGATAAATACGACCCGTAGTAATATTATTTGCCTGCGATGTAGGCTCATTTGAAAAACGCTCATAATGACCCAAATCCAAATCCGTTTCCGCACCATCTTCAGTAACATAGCATTCTCCATGCTCATATGGATTTAATGTCCCAGGGTCGATATTGATATAAGGATCAAATTTTTGAATAGTGACTTTAAATCCTCTCGATTGTAATAACTTAGCTAATGATGCTGAAATAATCCCCTTTCCTAAAGAAGATGTAACACCTCCCGTAACGAAGATAAATTTTGTTTGGCTCATGACTACTTATTTGTTGCAAATAAGTCAGCAAAATTAACACTTTTTACTTGAAAAATCCTTTTTACATTACAATTAATAAATTTTAATTAGTTCAAATACGTACATCAACCCTAACTTAATTAAAAAAGATATATCTATTATTAGACATGGAAAATTAAAAAGGAATCTGTACTTTTGTTGGCAATATTTACAACGAAAAATACAAGAAAATGGCCAACCTATCCACCACCTATATGGGTTTAAAAGTAAATAGCCCTCTTATAATCGGAAGTTCAGGACTAACTAATTCAATTGAAAATATTGAGAAATTTGCAAAACTGGGCGCTGGAGCAATTATTTTAAAATCGCTTTTTGAAGAACAGATTATGCACGAAGCTAGCTTTGTATTAAAGCAAGACTTATCGTCAAATTATTATCCCGAAGCAGAAGATTATATTCTAAATTACACTAAACAAAACAGCATTCAACTGTATTTAGAACTAATTAAAGAAGCTAAAAAGAAAGTAGATATTCCAATAATTGCAAGTATTAATTGTACTTCGGCTAGTGAATGGACTACATTTGCTAAATCTATTGAAGCTGCCGGTGCCGATGGTTTGGAATTGAATATATTTGTAATGCCTTCCGATTTAAATCGAAATAGTGAAGAAAACGAAAAAATTTATTTTGATATTGTAAATAAGGTTAAGCAAGAGACTAGCTTGCCTATTTCCGTTAAATTATCTTATCATTTCTCCAGCTTAGCAAGCATGCTTGAGAAATTAAGTTGGACAGGAATAAAATCTCTCACCTTATTTAACCGCTTCTTCTCACCCGACATTGACATAGAGAAAATGGATGTAAAACCTTCTTTTGTATTTAGCAAAGCCGAGGATATTGGAATTTCTTTACGATGGGTAGCCATGCTTTCTAACCGTTTACGTTGTGAACTTTCAGCGTCAACAGGTGTTCATAATGGAGAGGCTGTAATAAAACAATTATTAGCAGGAGCTCAAACCGTTCAAATTGCATCTGTACTTTATAAATCCGGGATTGATAGTGTTTCAGAAATACTAAACGATATAAATATCTGGATGGATAAAAAAGGCTTTGCTGATATTGAAGCTTTTAGAGGCAAATTAAGTATTGATAAAGCAACTAACCCTGGTGCTTATGAGCGCGTGCAGTTTATGAAACACTTTGCCGGAATAGAATAAACCTATCTATTCAAGACTTCTTTATCTTAATTTATATGAAGAAATTAAAAAACTCTGAGCTCAATCGGATTAGTGTTGATGAATACAAAACAGCAAAAAAAACGCCGTTTATAGTTGTACTAGACAATATAAGAAGTCAAAGCAATATTGGTTCTGTGTTTAGAACTGCTGATGGATTTAGAATAGAATCTGTTTATCTCTGTGGAATTACAGCTCAACCGCCCCATCGTGAAATACAAAAAACAGCCCTTGGGGCTACCGAATCCGTTGATTGGAAGTATTTCGAGAAAACAACAGAAGCAATTGTAGAACTTAAGAATAAAGGCTATCAAATCTTTGCCGTTGAACAGGCAGAAAATAGCTATATTTTAGGAGAATTTACTCCAGATTTCTCCAAAAAATGCGCTTTTATATTTGGAAATGAAGTGAAAGGAGTTCAACAAAACGCTATAAATATTTCTGATGGATGTATTGAAATTCCACAATATGGCACAAAACATTCTTTTAATATTTCCATTTCTGTTGGAATTGTATTATGGGATATGTTTCAGAGGCAAAAAAAATAAATTTATTTTTTTTTGTGTTGAATACTTTTTTTAAGTATATTTACGCAACGTAATTCCGTTACGTTTTACGCATAAATGTTTTCTTAATCCAAATAAAATCAATACTTTTGCGTGTTAATTCAAAAACAAGCTAACGAAATCAATAAAAAAATCAGAATTATGAGAAATTTTCACAAAATTATTTTAACGTTTTTTGCATTTACTTTTGCCCTAAGCATAAGTACTTCTTATGCGCAAGAAACCGAAAAAGCCAGTAAGTCAACTGACTTCTCCAAGCATTACTTCTTCAATTGGAATATGGGATTTACCGATTTCTATGGAGATATGCACCCCGATAAAGCTTTCCTTTCAAACAATATGTTTGCCGGCGGCTTTAATTTTGGTTACCAATTCTCTCCTGTAATTGGAAGCCGTTTTAGCATCAGTAGTGGTCGTTTACTTTCAAGCTCAGACTACTCTGTAACTGAAATAACATCAAATTACCAATACGACTCTGACTATCTGAGGTATAAAGGACACTTTACAGATTTTACCGGACAAGTAATGGTAGATTTCACCAATATTTTTCGCGATAATAGTGATGCAAAATTTAGTTTTTATGGTTTTGGTGGTTTTGGTGTAATGTTCCAAAATGCAAATGTTTATGATTTTAGAGATGACGAAATCTACGACCATCCTCATAATGGTACAGATTATGGTGATTACGACCAAGCAGTAATGGTTTTTCCTGTTGGTTTCGGTGCTAAATATGCTCTAAATAGTAACTTCGACATTACTTTTGAAACAAGTATGCGTTTTACTGATAACGATTTATTAGATCAAACTTTAGGTGGAGATGCTGCTTTTAAAAATGATCGTTACCAATATACCAGTTTAGGGTTTACCTATAAACTTGTTGATGGATTTGGACCAAAATTTACTGCTACTTCTAGCGTATTTGATCCTTATTTCTACATAAATACAGACTTAGGATTTACCGATTTCTTTGGAGATTTACATCCTGATAATGTTTTTGGCAACTCAGAAATGTTTGCTTGGGGAGTCAAAGCCGGTTATCAATTCGACCCTATCTTTGGTGCAAGATTGAATGTAACTAATGGTCAATTGCTTTCACAATCAGATTATAAAATTACTACAGCTACAGCAAGCGGAATGCAATACGATACTGATTTGTTGAGATACAAAGGAACATTTACCGATGTAAGCGGTCAATTAACTGTTGATTTTACAAATATTTTCCGTGACAATAAAAACGCTAGATTTAGCCTTTATGGCTTTGGTGGTATTGGTGTAGCTTTCCATAACGGTAATGTTTATGATATGCGTGATGAAGACATTTATAATCATCCACACAATGATACTGATTATGGCAACTACAAAAATAATATAATCATTTTCCCTGCTGGTTTAGGAGCAAAATATGGCGTAACAGAAAATCTTGACGTTACCATAGAAACTTCTGCTAGGTTTACAGGATATGATTTAATGGATCAAACCGATGGTGGTAATATGATGATTAAAAACGACCATTATCAATACACCTCATTAGGATTTACATACAAATTTGTTAAAGCAGCATCAGCTGTATTAGGTGGTTCCGGTGAAGGTAAAATGATTCGTAATCATGAAACAGTTACTTACAAAGTTACTCCTGAAGTACTTCAAGAAAAAGGCGGAAAAGTTGCTTATGAGATTAGCGTTACTTTCCCTGAAAATTATTTCGGACGTGGTGCTGCTGTTGATATTGCTCCTGTATTAAAATATGGCGATCAAGAATTAGCTCTATCTACTCAAACATTTGTTGGTGAAGAAGTTGTAGGTATTGAAGGACAAATGGTACCTTACGAAACTGGCGGAACTTATACATTCTCAGGCGAATTTGATTTTACTCCTGAAATGGCAAGCTCAACCGTTGAAGTAACTCCTGTTGTATATGTACCTAAAGCAGGAACAGAAACAACATTTAAAAACTTAGCCGAAACTCAAGTAAAAATTGCTGATGGTATTATTCATACCGAAGATTTTGCCGGAGGAAACGAAGAGAGTTTATTAGCTGATAGTGGTTACGAACTAGAAACTGTAATTTCAAAAACAGGTAAATTGTACTTCCCTAAAAATCAATATACCTATAATAAAAGAAGAGGTTTAAATAGTAGCAAAAATGCGATAGCAGCAAGAGTTGCTGTTGATGAGTTCTTATCTCAAGGATGGGAAATTAAAAATATCACCGTCAATGCTTATGCTTCTCCAGAAGGTGAAGAAACATTAAATGCAAATCTTTCTGAAAACCGTGCTAAAGTTGCTGATAAGCAAATTCATAGCGAGTTACACAGATTAATCAAAGCAAAAAATTCTAAGATTAATATGGATAACTGTAGTGGTGTTGATTTCACAGTTGTTGGTAACGGTCCTGATTGGGATGGTTTTATGGCTGCACTTGAAGCTTCTAGTTTCGCAGATAAAAGCACTGTTTTAAACGTAATTAAATCTGCTGCTCCTGCTAAAAAAGAAGCAGAAATTAAGAATATGATTTTAATATATCCTGAATTAGAAAATATTCTTTCTCCTTTACGTAGAGCAGAAGTAACCGTTAATTGCTATGAGCCAAAACGTACTGCAGAAGAAATTGCAGCTCTTGCAACAACAAAACCAGAAGATTTAACTCTTCAAGAATTACTTTATGCTGCTACTTTAACTGAAGATGATGAAGCTCAAACAGCAATTTACAAAACTGCTGCTAATTTATTCGCAGACAGCTGGGAAGCTCAAACAAATTACGCTTATGGTGAAATCCTAAACGGCAACTATACTGATGCTCTTACTTATCTTGAAAAAGCAAATGCTCTTGCTCCAAATAATGCTACTATTTTAAATAATATGGGTGTTATTCATGCAAAACAAGCTGCTTGGGATAAAGCTAAAAAATGTTTTACCAATGCACAAAATTTAGGTGCTAATGAAAACTATAACCTAGGAGTTGTAGCAATTCAATATGGTGAATATGACAAAGCTCTTGAGTTATTTGGGTCTAGGAAATGCGACGTTAACGTTGGTCTTGCTCAATTAATGACTGGCAAATATGAAGAAGCAAAAGCAAATCTAAGCTGTGCAGAAGAAACTTGTAAAACCAATTACTTATTGGCTATAATAGGTGCTAGAACAGCAAATGATGCAGAAGTTTTTGCTAATCTTAAAAAAGCGTTTGAAATCAATCCTAAGTTAAAAGGTAAAGCATTAAACGATAGGGAATTCGTTAAGTATTTTGATAATGAAGAATTCTTATCTATAGTAAAATAATCTCATTTCTGATAATACTAAAGCCATTCGTCAAATGACGGATGGCTTTTTTTGTGCTATCACAACAATTTAGAAATACTTAATACTTAGCATATCAAATCCCAAATCCCTTATAAAATCCCTTTAGTCATTTTTTCAGTAATTATAGACCAATGCAAAATCTTTAAATTTGAATGGTACACAATCAGAAAAAAAGAAAGAGAATGGGGTTCTATAAAAAATTACAGTATCAAATAAAACCAAATATAAAATACTTTAAGCGATAAATAAAGCTTTAAACTTTTCCATCTGTACGAATCTTGGCGTTTAGTATACTAACATTTAGTTCAAAGCCTATAAGCAAGATTGTTGAAATAAAGTATATCCATAATAAAATAAGCAATAACGTTCCTATTGACCCGTATAAAGCGTTATATCTAGCCAAATTATTGGCATAATAGTTAAATCCAATATGAGTTAACATAATAACGAAAGTTGTAGAACTTGAACCGGCAGAAAAAAATCTGAATGGTCGCTTCTTTGCCGGTCCCCAATAATATATAATTGATATCCCAAAATAAGTTAATGCTATCAAAACTATCCAACGTAAAGAATCCAGTAAAAAATAAATAAATCTATCCTGCAAGAGACCTTCGCTCCTCAGGTACTGTAGTAATGCTGAACCCGCTATAACAAAAGTAATAGCCAGTACTAACATTAAAGATAAAACCAACATAAGAACAAATGCCACCCAACGCTGAGCTAATAATCCACGAGTTTCCATACTATGAAAGGATGCATTAAAGGCCTCTATCATTGAGTTTATTCCATTAGTGGAAAAAAACAAAGCCAATATAAATCCTATAGAGAGCAAACTCCCATGAGGTCTCATAATAATATCAAGGAAAGTAGATTGAACAGGCTCCCAAGCAGATTGCGGAATAATTTCCTCTAACAAACTCAAGAGTGTTTCTTGGAAATTATCTATCGGAATAAATGGAATTAGTGTAAAAAAGAAAATAAGAGCCGGGAATAAGGCTACAAAAAGATTAAAACTAATAGATGAAGAGCGAGTAGTAATTGCTCCGTTTACAAGACCTTTATAAAAAAAAGAAAAAACTCTGGAAATAGGCATCCCATCAAAGCCCGGCAAAGTAACGCTATGCACAAATTTATAGGCTTTTATATAAAGTTTTTTTACTCTTCCAGTCATTTTTGTTGATTAAATTGCCTTTAAACTCATATCCAAACTCTTGATTTGGTGGGTTAAAGCACCCACCGAAACAAAATCCACACCGGTCTCGGCATAAGGTCTAATAGTTTCTAATGTAATTCCACCCGAAGCTTCGGTTTCATATTTACCATCTATTAATTGTACAGCTTTATACATATTATCGACACTAAAATTATCAAGCATTATACGATCTACTCCACCTTTTTTTAAAACCCGATTCAGTTCTTCTAAGTTTCTAACTTCAATTTCTATCTTTAAATCTAATTTTTTTTCTTTAAGATAAGAACAACAAGCATCTATAGCCTTTTCTATTCCTCCCGCAAAATCAATATGATTATCTTTAATCATAATCATATCATAAAGCCCCATACGATGATTATATCCTCCACCAAATTTAACAGCCATTTTTTCTAATTCACGCAACAAAGGAGTAGTTTTTCTAGTATCTAAAAGTCGAGTAGAAAGCCCACTTATTCTTTCTGCATACATTGCTGTTGTGGTTGCAATACCACTCATACGCTGCATAAAATTCAAGGCTAACCTTTCAGCGGAAAGTATCGAAATTGAAGATCCTTCTATCTCAAAAACTACATCATCAATATTAACATTAAAACCATCATTAATCTTTTTTGTGAATTTTAATGTTGTATCAACAGCCATAAAAACACGTTTCGCAATATCTACGCCGGCAATAATACCTTTTTGTTTTACAATTAGTTGGGCTTTTCCAGTACTATTTTTAGGTATAGTAGATAGCGAAGTATGATCCCCCTCTTTAATGTCTTCAAGTAGGGCTTGCTTTATAATTTCATCAATTATCATTAAAGTTCCTCTTCTATTTGTAATTGAACAATTTTAGCATTTTTAAATAAAGCATAAACTCTATAAGTCTTGTCGACAGAAACGTATAAGCCAATAGCATACACAGTTCCATCATTAGAAGAGCCTTTATGCTTTATCTGAAAAGATTTCGGTTTGTCATTTTCGAAAAAACTCTTGAGTACACCTTTAGCTTGAGTTTTACTAAAAATGCCATCTGTATCTTTTATAGTTAAATCAACCGTGCTTGAGAACAAATCAGATAAACCAGAGTAATTAGCAGTCCTAATAGCTTCACTCATCTGCTTAATTGTACTTTCCAAAGATTGCGCCGTTACAGGGATAGTAAAAACACCTATTAACAGTATTACTAAAAACTTTCTATTAACCATTATATTATACTTTTATTTAGTACACATTTTCTATTAAAACCAAGTTCATTAAGAACCTATAGCAAAAATACCAATTTTTCAACATCATTCACAGGCTCATTCAATTCCTTTTATTACTATTAGTAGAATACTTAACATTAAAATGTTAAAGATTTGTACTTTTGCCTTCAAACAAGAAATGTACCATGGATATCAAACTAATCCTTCATGGCAAAACAGAAGACACTTATTTACAAGAAGGAATCTCTAAATATACTAAACGTCTAAAACATTATATTTCTTTTTCTGAAATAGTTATCCCAGCCTTAAAAAACACAAAAAAGCTTCGTTTTCAGGATATTAAGCAAAAAGAAGGCGCCTTACTTTTAACAAAAGTTAAATCAACAGACACTCTTGTATTATTAGATGAAAGAGGACTCTCCTTTTCTTCAAAGGAATTTTCAAGTTTTCTTCAAAAGCAAATGAACCAAAGCGTAAAAAGTTTAGTATTTGTAGTTGGAGGAGCATACGGATTTTCTGATGAAGTTTATAAACGTGCTAATTATAAGCTTTCGCTTTCAAAAATGACCTTTTCACATCAAATGATTAGATTGCTTTTTATCGAACAAATTTATCGTGCATTTACAATATTAAATAACGAACCTTATCATCATAAATAAAATCAATAGTAATATACGTCGACACTTTCAAACATTTAATTTATCCTTATCTTTGACTCCTAAAATTTACAAATGAAGTACTTTATCAGAACTTTTCTTTTGCTGCTTTATATCACAATATCAACATTTGTTGTAGCTCAGCAAGAAACGCTTGGGCAAAAAACAAAAGGACAGGGAACAACTGTAAATTCAGATGGCGAAGCTTCCGATGAAAACCTAAACCAAAACGATTCTTTATTAAATGTTGGAAATCTTAAAAATGTTAAAACTTATTCTTTTTATCCAAAATATATTGGTCGCCAACAAAAGGAAACTATAGATACAATATTATTCAATGTTGAATTTTATAGCCCAGTTAAGCAAGCTCAAATATTTTCTCAAGACTTAGGTATTATTGGATCAGCAAGTACTCCATTAATTATTGAGTTTAACCCAAAAACTTCTTTTGATATTGGTTTTCACGCATACGATTTATACATTAGAGATTTATCCGAGGTAGAATTGATAGAAACTACTACTCCATTTACACAACTGTCCTACACAATGGGACCGGAAAAAGAGAATGTCTTACAAATTCAACACGCACAAAGTTTTAAAGACAAACGAATAAAAGCCGGGATTGATTTTAAATTGTTCAATACTATTGGCTCTTATACACGCCAAAAAACGGACGTGAAAAATTTCAATGCTAATATAGCTTATCGAACAAAAGATAAACGCTATTCAGTAGAAGGCGTTTATTTTCATAACAAACTTATACTTCAAGAAAATGGAGGAATAGTTTACGACTCGCTCTACGAAGATAATTTAGAGACGAACCGACAAATAATTAGTGTTAATTTGGCAGGAGCCGAGAATTTTATCAAATATTCCGGTATTGGAGTACAGCAAGATTTTTATATTTCAAAAGCCGAGCCGGATTTTTCAGCAATTCCAGACACTAACACTCTAAATTTAGCAGGATATAGTGTTCAACATTATAAAAAACCTTATTTCGATCCAATTATACCACTCGGAAGATTATCACATACTTTTCTGTATTCTAAAGAAATTTATCAATATACCGATTCCGATGGAACTTCAGACTTTTACAATTCCGTACCAAATTTTCCAGAAGAAACAAGCAGTATATTCGACAGCATAGGTCATAGTGTAATTGAAAATACCATCAGCTATAGCAATTCTGCCTACAAAGATAATTTAGAAGATCCCAAATTTCTTACCTATTCCTTTGGACTTGGATTCAATGCCCATCGGTATCTTCAGTACAGCAAATCCATTTCAAGCAATTTTACCTTTACGGAAATCAATCCTCAAGCCAAATTACAATTATTTTTAACCAAGCAGTTTGGAATTCTCGCTACTGGACTCTATTCATACCGTAGCGATAACACATCTGCTTATAAAATCAATGGAGATTTAAGCCTTAAAATAAAGAAAAACACCTTTAATATAGCAATACTATCTTCCTCTACTCAAGCTAAATTAATGTATGAGCACTTTCTTAGCGATTACTTTCAATGGAACAATAATTTTAAAAACGAGAAAGTACAGGAAATTAGCTTCCAGTTTATACGAAAGGAAACAAAGATTAATGTCAAGACGGGACTACTACACGATTATCTTTATTTAGATCGTACGATAAGTCCTCAGCAATATAGCGCAGCCCTCTCCTATTTTAATATTTCTCTTGATCAAGAAATTCGAGTAGGCAACTTCGGTATAGACCTAAACCTTATTTATCAAGAAGTAAGTGATAAAAATATCATTCGGCTTCCGAAGATATATTCCAACACAAAATTATTTTACGCCAACACCCTATTTAAAGGAGCTATGGATATGCAGCTTGGAATAAATATCAGATATTTTAGTAGTTATTATGCAAATACATATATGCCAGCATTACGATCCTTTTACATTCAAGACGAAAAAGAATTTGGCAATTACCCCTATTTTGATGTTTTTTTGAATGCCAAAATAAAGAGAGCACGACTTTTCCTAAAGTATGAGCAATTAAACTCAAGCTTTATGTCTCAAAATTATTTTATCAGTCCTCACTATGCAAATGCAGATGCAGCTATAAAATTTGGTGTAATTTGGCAATTATTTAATTAATTTTTATTACAATTATTTTCATTAATTATTGATAACTAAATACTTAAATCCCCCTTAAAATTTACACTAAAACATTTCTTATTTTTTTGTATAAAACACTTTTTTCTTCGGGAATACTTTCTACATTTGCACTCGCTTTTGGCGGGGACATTGAGTCTTGTTTTAGAGCGAGAAAGCACATTGAAAATAAATTTTAATTTTTATCAAATTTTTTTTCAAAAAGGTTTGGAAAGAGCAAAATTTATTTATCTTTGCAGCCCCTTAACAAAGGGAAAAAAGAAGTTCATAGAAAGATTGAA
>JAGGWH010000102.1 GCA_021157585.1 Bacteroidales bacterium
AATATATCGTTTATGAATACTTCTACATTATATGATTCGCTTGAGCAGTGGGCTGATTATAAATCGCTTGAATATCATCAAAAACAACAACTTGCATTACAGATATTAGATAAGGCAGAAAAGATCTTTTTTAAGGGAAAGAAGAATGTTGATCGAGAGTTGGCATTTCAATTTATAAACTTAAGTGGAAAATCATCATTTCTTGAATCTTTAGTTGGGAAGGAAAATCATAATCGTTGGTCAGAAATAGTTTTTAAAGCTATTCAACTATCAAATTATTCTTTAAAAGATATGTTTGATTATAGGGTAAAAGAAATTGAAAATCATACTCTATTTTTAGATATGAATAGCGAAATGCCAATACGCTGGACATATAAACAAGTGCAATTATATGTACGTGAAATTGCAGCTGTTTTTTATCGTTATTCGAAGGGCACTCCTCGTGTTGCAATATATGCCGAAAATAGTGTTGAGAGTGCCAGTTGCGATTTAGCTTGTTTATTTTACGATATTTTTGATACCCCCTTAAATATTTATTTTAACAAAGAAACATTATTAATAATCTTTGATCAGCTAAAGATAAATATAGCTGTTGCAGATACTCCAAGTCGTTTGCAAATATTAGAAGATCTCAGAAAATCGACAAAAATACATTTTACTATTTTCGTTGTCGATCCTTCTGTAAATACTAACGAAAAGGATATTTTCTTTTTGGGAGAAGAATGTAAAATTGCCGATCTGAATGAAATAGAAGGAATATTATCTAAGAGGGAAATAAAACCGGTAAATAGGGTAGCTACAACAATGTTTACTTCAGGGAGTACAGGTTTGCCAAAAGGCGTTTCATTCTCTAATTACAATTTGGTTTCAAAGCGATTTGCTCGTGCGGCAGCTGTCCCCGATATTGGTAAAAAGGAAGTAATGCTTTGCTTTTTGCCGTTGTTTCATACTTTCGGTCGTTTCTTAGAGATGTTAGGATCTATTTATTGGTATGGGACTTATGTTTTTGCAGGTAATACGGCAGCCGAAACATTACTCTCTTTGTTCCCAAAGGTAAATCCGTCGGTATTTATTAGTATTCCATTACGATGGACACAGCTATACGAAAAAACAATGGAGATGGTAAATCCAAACGATTCTCCTGAAGAAATTCAGATTAAAATACGGTCTGTAGTTGGAAGTAGGTTGCGTTGGGGTTTGTCTGCTGCCGGATATTTAGAACCCAAAATCTTCAAATTTTTTCAAGATAATGGTATTTACCTTTGTAGTGGTTTTGGTATGACAGAAGCAACAGGTGGAATTACTATGACACCTCCCGCCAAGTACATCGAATCTTCTACGGGGATTCTATTGCCCGGCGTTAAATCTCGTTTTGGTGCCGAAAGTGAACTTGAAATAAGTGGTCATTATATTGCACGATATTTAGAAGATGCCGGTCCGGACGATATTATTCAATTTCCTGAAAATGAGAAAAATGATTTTTGGTTATCTACAGGAGATATTTTTAGAAAATCGCCCGAAGGATATTTTGAAATTATAGATAGACTAAAGGATATTTATAAAAATAATAAAGGACAAACTATTGCTCCTAAAACGGTAGAAAAATTGTTTGTGGATGTCCCCGGTATAAAGCATACATTTTTAGTTGGTGATGCTCGTCCGTATAATGTTTTACTTATTGTACCTGACGAAGATGATGCTGTTTTGAAATCTACTGGGAATAAGGAAAATAAGATGGAGTATTTTCATCAAATTATTGCTGCCGCAAATAAAGATTTAGCCCCTTATGAACGTGTTATCAATTTCTCAGTATTGCATCGCGATTTTGACTTGGAAAAAGGAGAACTTACTCCAAAGGGGAGCTTTAATAGAAAAACAATAGAAGCTAATTTTGCTAAGACAATAAGTAAATTGTATGAAAGCAATACTATTTTTCTGGAAATCAATCATTTGAATGTGTCTATTCCACGGTGGTTCTTCCGCGATTTAGGAATTTTAGAAACAGATATCGTTGTTAAAGGTTCTACTTTATTTAATAAGCAGAGTAAGCAGGAACTACACCTTAAAAGGATAAAGAAAACTACTAAGGTGTTGATAGGTGATTTGATTTATAATCTGGAAGGTGATACAATTGATTTAGGATTATTTACACGTCAGCCGCGTTTATGGATTGGAAACCCTGAAATTATTCACTTCTGTCCTGTAAAAGAGGGTTGGGATTTACCACTTAAAAATGTAAGTGTGCAAGTGGAGCGTCCTTATAAAATGTCAAAGACTTATAGTTCTGTAACTTTGCCTGCTTTATTTCAGTTGCGTGATCAACGCTTAACTTTTGTTAATAATTTGATGTGTTGCGCTTTATTTGGCGAGTCAAAATATGCTTTAGACAATACGTTTCAGATAAAAGAAGTTTTTAATCAGTACGATGAAAAAGTAACAGAGGTAATTCGCCGTAGATTGGAGGCTTTGGCTTGTCACCCCGAAGAAGAAGTGAGAGCTTTAGCATATCGTATCTTATTGTTAGATGATCCAAATCCTGATTACTCAAAACTTTTTCCGGCATTTATACAATCTGGTTTAACTTTCTTAAATGAAAATTCAATAAGGGAAATTGCTTCCAAGGATATGGGCAAACAACATTTAGAGAGCTTGCGACAAAGGTTATATAATTACCGCGTTTTATTGCCTTGGCCAGCAGATAAGGATGTTAGAAAACAATTTGAAAATGTATTGAAGCTATTATACAATTTTGCTAATAATCATTTTGAGTATTATAGCTCTGTAAGAGCAGAATTTGCCAGTTGGATATTACATAAAAGCGATCCGTATTTAGCTAAAGTAGCTTATGATTATTTTAAGTTGCTTTATCAGAATTTTGAAAAAACTTTACGACAGCAGTCGGTATTATTTTCTCGTAAAAAGTGGGAAAAGAAAATTGTATTTGAAGAAGGTATTACTGAAGAAATAAAGGATGATATTTTTAAAATATTTTCTAACTCGCCTTTTATTCGTCAATCGGTTATGCTGGCCTACGAAGAGAATGATTTTGATATAGATATGATGCCTGATAAAGGAATGTGGATTTCGAGATTGAGATCGTTTGGTAATTTTAGGCATTTTAGGTTAAGTATAAATACAAGTCAGGGAAAACATTTCGACTTGCATTTTATGATGAGTAATAATATCAAAATGGTTTCAAGTGTTAAGACAGTACATTGGCTTTCGGCTATTTCCGGTTATCCTTTTGCTACATTAAGCTTGCCTGCAATGGGTTGTTATAGGGCGAAATATGGTGCGTTAACAAGTAAATTTATAGGCGAACTTAGTATTTGGTATAAGATTCGTGAGTTTGCCGGAATACATCATTCCTTAGGTTATTTGAATATTAGTAATCCTTGGCGTAAGATGTTTATAAAAGGTTTATCGGTATTTTATACGGCATGGATGCAGAGCGGATATAAGATTGTTCCGGGTATTATTACACCTAATAATGTAGTTGTTCCGGAATTGGATTATTTGGAGTCTGCAACAATTATTTCTCTGGCAGGCTTAAAAAATTATGAAAATACCTTGTCGATTATCAGACCGATGCTGGAAAATTTCTTTTATCGTTTAGAAGCACATTATCCCTGGGTTACCAAGCAACTTAAGGTAAAATGGATGTTTGATGCTTGTATTGAGGGATTAGGTTATAAAAGGGCATTTGAATTTTTTGAGGAGTTGAAGAAAGATTTGAAAAAAGAACCTTTAATAACTCCTGATAATGTTTCTTTGGCCAGTCTTTTGGATAATTATTTAGAAGAAATGCAATCGAAATATTATATGCCGTTGGCTTATTATAATTCTAAGGATCAGTATAGAGAGTGGGTAAAAATTAATCCTTCGGCGACTGCTATTGCAAAAGAACAAACTATTTTTGAGCTTTCGGGATTATATAGAATTTACCGTTTTGCCGAAATTGTTCGTTACAAACTTTATAGGAAAACGTATTTTGACAATGCCAGTAAAGAAATACAAAATGCTTTTGATATTCTTTTGGCACGTATGGATAAAGATAGTAGTATTCCTGCAACTCATTTGCTAGAACTGTCGGATTTACAAGCAACTTTAAGTGATGCTGATGATAAAGGTGTTTTTAGCAGAATGGTATTTTCCAGATTGCAAAGACAGCAAAAGCTTGATATTGTCAAGCTGAGTGAAAGCAAAAAAGGAAAAGTTGTTGTTAATTCATATATTAAAGACAGGTTTAATCTGGAATATATTTTTCGGGAACCAATAGAACCCAGCGAAATAGGAAAGCTTTATCGTTTATTCTTTGAAGAGAATTATCCAAAGTCTATTTCTAAGATGGATAAACATATGGTGGTGATTGATAAACAGGGTAGAGTAGTTGGTGGTTTATGCTATATTGTTTTAGAAAATAACGTTGTTTTATTGGATGGAAGTGCTGTAACAACGCCATTAAAAGGAAGAGGTATCGGAACGTCTATGATTGATACTTTTTGTAATATAATGGCTAGTGAAGGTGTTAAAATTATCAAGGCTCATTTCCTTTTGGGTAACTTCTACCTAAAGCTTGATTTTAAAGTGGATAAAAAATGGGGAGCACTGGTTAAGTTTTTGAATTAGATTTATTTCAATGCTTTTTTCAATAGGCCTTATTGACTTTGTGTTGGTGAGAAAATATATTACGCAAAGACGCAGGCAGCCACAGTTTAGTGATATGCAATAAAAGTATGCATTCGTTTTTTTCTAGTAAAACTCAATTTGACTAGTAAATGTAC
>JAGGWH010000103.1 GCA_021157585.1 Bacteroidales bacterium
ACCTATCTCTTTTTAAAGAATCAATCAAAACTCTTTTAATGATACTTAATGCATTCTCAAAAATCTGTTGCGAGTTCCCCTGTAGAGAAGGTATGCGTAATTGCATCAAATAAAGATTTGCCCAATCAAGATAAAGCTTCCAGCTTTCCGGTTGGTCTATAAGTTTTAATGCAGCTTCAAAATGCCTATCCATTTCTGTATTTTCGGCAAAGAGTGCATATGCCCTGGCTTTTTGCTGATGAAGTGATGCTACCATTCTACTTTCATCAGTATCAAAATCAGGAATAGACTCTTTTAAAAGCAGATGCAGTTTTTTTGAATCCTGCTTGACAAGCAAATCGGCATAACGTTTGCTAAAGCCTCTTAAATACCCTTCAAAATCAGCCATATACTATTATTTAGAACCAAATAAACTTACAAACGTTTCAGGCAATTGCTTAACTTTTTGAACGCTATAATCGAAACATAGCATACCGGTAGTTCCGCTAATTACATCCTTATGTGTCTTAGCATTTTTCACTAAATAATTAACAACAAACTTTTTGGTATTTTCAACTTCAATATTAATATCCACCTCTAATTCGTCATGTAAACTCACCTGACCAAGGTATTTAATTTGGGCATCTACCATAATAATACCTTTGCTCTCTCCTATATTTAGCTCCGTTAATCCAAAATTATTCAAAAACTGTATACGTGCATCGTGAAAAATAATCAATGCTTTGTCATTACCTAAATGTCCACCGTAATTGATATCGCCAATGCCAACGGTATATTTTGCTGTAAAACTCATATCTAAATTTATTTCCTTTGAGTGCCTTTGTGATTTCCTTTGAGCACCTTTGTGGTAAAAAAAACTAACCACTAAGTAACACGAAGTAAAGCACAAAAACACTAAGTATTACTTATCAATCAAAAAAATATCTTATTCTTTTTCATCCAACCAACTTTTAATCAAATCAACTGCTCTCTTTTGTTCCTCTTCTGTAAAATCCTTTAAACGCGTTGCGTGCGAGCCACCTTGCAAAACCATTTTTAATGTATTAGTTCTTGAATCGGGATTTGGAGAAGTAGAACGCCAAGGATCTAATTCGCCATAGATATAAAGAAAGTTATTTCCATTATTTTCTAACCAATGATGTACTTTTTCCATTTGATTATCAAGATAAGGAAGTCTTAAGGAATCGGGCAGAAACACAGCATTACTCGGATCTGTTACATAATTCAGTTGTGATCTTAAAGAATCTACATCAAAATTATAATAGCCAATCTCTTGGTAAGCTTGAACTAAAAACGGCAAATAATACGACTGACTTTCAACAGAATACGCATTTAAAATACCTGCTTTTTTAAGTTTATAAAACAAAGCTTCTGCGCTATTTTCCACATCATCCAAAGATTTGCAAGAAAACGGAGCCCACTGCCAAAAAGTAAAAGGAAGTTCCAAAACAGCAAATTCAAATACTAAACCATCACTTTGAGTAAAACCGATGTTATTCTGTTCTTTAAATCGTTTTAAAAGAGGCAGGATTTCTGTTTCCTTAGCCAAAAGTTTGCGCTGAAAACCCAGTAATTTTGCACGACATTCAGGTGTACCAACAGTTCTTAGAAAAAGATTTATACGCGGATCTTCTTGTTCAATATTTAATGGAGCCACATAAGGAATAGAAACCGTAACATCGTCAGGGAAATAATAACGATAATAAATAGTTGTTTGTCCACCTTTACTAATTCCTGTACTAATCCATTTTCCGGCATATATTTCTTTAAATAATTCTACAATACGATGATGATCTGAGGCAGCTTGAAAAGTAGTTAGCTTTGTCCAATCCAAACTATCGGGAACCGATTCACCAAAAAACCGATGCTCAACAATTATCTGATTTGCATTTAATAATTGGGCCGGCTCAGTGAGATAATTATGCTTTGCTTGATAACCTTCAGTTACTAAAACAATAGGTTGATTCAAATCAAAATGCGACAGATAAATTTTTTGTAAAAAAACTCCATCTTCCGGATTATTATGATCTATTGGCTGTTCAATACTTATTTTAAAAGTCTGATATAATGAATCAAAAGATGGGATAACCTCTACTTCAACACCTTCCAATGTATTTAAACGTTCTGCAAACGACAGCCCTTTTTGGGCAAACACAAATTGAAAAATAATTACAAAAAGAAAAATTAAAGCTGTTCTTTTCATCTTTTAAATTTTTTAAAATTTATTTGCGAAATAATTATCCCGGAAAACATAAGTAAACTCCCAATTCCTGCACGTAAATCAATTTGTTCGTTCAAAATTAACCATCCGCCTATTAAGGCAAAAACAGATTCAAAGCTTAAGATTATTGCAGCATGAGTAGGATGTGCTTTTTTCTGAGCATAAGATTGCAATGTAAAAGCAATACCCACAGAAAATAATCCGCTATACAAAATAGCACCATAAGCATTTTTTATACCTTCAATATTAACTTCCTCGTAAAATACAGCAGCAAATAGACTAAAAATTGCCGCCATAACAAACTGAAAAACCGACAGTAAGATAACATTATGTTTAGGAGCAAAAGCACCTATCATCAACATATGAAAAGCAAAAAAGACAGCACTCATAAATATCAAGCTATCACCCAACTCTAAAGTTAAACCATTACGAATACTAAGTAAATACAGACCAAACATAGCTATCACCACTCCAGCCCACAGAGTCTTACTAACTTTTCTCCCCAAAAACAAACCGAAAACAGGAACCAAAATTACATACAAGCTGGTTATAAAACCTGCTTTACCGGCATTGGTAAAACTCATTCCTATTTGCTGTGCCGTAGAGGCGATAAACAAAACCGCTCCTAACAAAACACCCGACTTAATTACTTTTCGCCAGTTAAAACATTCGCCCCCATTTTTATTACGCGTTAGTAAATACAAAGGCCATAAGGAAATTGCACCTATAGAAAATCTCAAAGCATTAAAAGTATGAGGACCTACATATTCCGCCCCTTTTCTTTGAGCAACAAAAGCAAAGCCCCAAATAGCTGCAGTAAGCAATAAAATTAAGTTCGATTTAAGATTTCCTTTTTCCATACAATCAGTCTGCGAAGATATTTCAATTTCGTTAAAACGCCTATTTTCGTTAAAAACTCTAAAAACCAATAGAGTCATAAAAAAATTAGGCTAATTTTGGCGCAATTATGAGGTCTATAAAAACACCATACCGAACATTATTTATTTTTCTTTTGCTTTTTTCGTTTGAATTAACCGGATACTCCCAAGTAAATACCAAACGTTTTTTAGCGATGGGGAGAACAGATTTATTCAACGATAACTATACCGAATCGATTAAAAATCTTACAATAGCAATTAATGCCGCCCCCGATAAATTTGAGCCTTATTTTTTCAGAGGTTTAGCAAAATATTCTTTAGGCGATTATAATGGAGCTATAGCCGACCTAAATCATTCTATTTCTATAAATTCCTATTTTTCATACTCTTACCTTTATCGCGGCCTTTGCAAGCAACAGCAGAAAAAATATCACGAAGCACTAAAAGACTATGCATCTGCCATTCATCGCGGACCTAACAATCCTGATATTTATGTTAATCGTGGTGCTGCAAAACTTCAATTAAAACTTTATCAGAGTGCTATCGCCGATTTTGATACGGCAATAATATTAGATGCTAAAAATGAAAATGCTTATCTAAACAGAGGTTTGGCACTCTACGAATTAAAGCAAATGGACGAAGCTTTAGAGGAAATTAACAAAGCCATAAAGCTCAACTATTTAAATAAAACCGCTTATTTACGTAGAGGCATTTTAAAATTCGGAATGAAAAAATATAAGGAAGCTATTTTTGATTTTGAATTATCGATGAAGTTAGATGATGAAGATCCGTTACTTTATTATTTTAGAGCTATTTCATATTATTATTTAGACGAAAAAGATAAGACTTATGCAGATTATGCAAAAGTATTGGAGTTAGATCCCAATAACGCTCTAACCCTTTACAATAGAGCCATTTTAAAAACAGAAGACAAAAATTATTTGGGAGCTTTGCTCGATTATGAAAAAGTAACAACTATAAACCCCAATAATATTTACGGCTATTATAATAAGGCCAATGTTAAAAGTATAATGGGCGATTTAAAAGGTGCTTTAAAAGATTACGATAAAGCCATTGAACTTTTCCCCGATTTTGCACGTGCTTATCTTAACAGATCGACTTTAAAAGAAAAATTAAACGATAAAAAAGGTGCTTATAACGATTATCTGCAAGCAGAAGTAATACGCGAAAAATTTGACCATAGCGATTCTATTCCTGAATTGTTTAAAGACAGCTTACAATTAACTAAATTAATTGCTTTTGAAAGCGATTTTAATAATGCTAATGCCGATAATGGGTATATTCAGTTTAAAAATATCTATATCGAACTGGAATCAAACTTTAATATTTCTATGCTCTCCAAAGATGAGGATAATTATATTGATGAAAGAAGAAAGCAATATTTTGTTCCTGAAATTGCCGAGTATAACGAATCCAACCTATCACAATATAAATTGGCATTTGGTTTAACTAAAGAAGTAAGTCTTTTGCATCCTACTAAAGCCAAAGAAATTCTTCAACGTTTAAATAGCACACTAAAAGAACAACCAAACAACCCCTATAACCACCTGTATATAGGTATCTTAAACGAAAGGATAGCTAATTTAACAAGTGCTAAGCGTTCTTATTTAAAAGCCATTGAACTAAATCCTACTTTTGGTTTTGCATATTTAAACTTAGCTAATGTGACCTATCTTATAGCAATGGAAAACTTTAAAAAATCTTCGGAAACCAATAATAATTTAATCCAAAAGGATATTAAAGATTTTAAAACTCCTGTCGATAAATTTGCTGTCCCCGATTTAAAAGAAGCCATTAAATATTACAATATGGCCATGCAAATTAATCCTAAACTCGGATTTATTTATTACAATCGTGCTAATTTATATAGTAAGTCGCAACAATATATGAAAGCCCTTAACGATTATAATCAGGCTATCGCTTTACAACCCAATTTAGCAGAAGCATACTATAATAGAGGTTTAACTTTATTACTATTACAAGATAACAAAAGCGCCTGTCCGGATTTAAGCAAAGCCGGAGAATTGGGGATTTCAAATGCCTATAATGTTATAAAGCGTTTTTGCTCAATTTCAAAATAAATGTATACATTTGCACCCGATTTAATTTAGGTAAAACAGTATATGAATACACTTTTAAAAACTCTCAAAGAACTCAACCTCACAGCATTTTTTATAACTTTATTGCTGCCATTATTAATACTAGTACCTATTCACTTTATTATGCAGCCGTCGATGTTGCTCGCAGAACGATTTTTCCCCGGGAGTTGGTGGATAGAAATTATGGTATTGACCATTTATTCTGTTTGGCTTGGACAAATAATGGTTAAAACAGGAAATATTGGAAATATTCGTATAAAATATTGGTTATTTTTCTCAGTAGTTTTCTTTGGTCAGTTTATTTTAGGACTTACCGTTAACGATAAGTTTCTTATGACCGGCGATTTACATTTGCCTATACCTGCACTAATTGTTGGAGCTCCCATCTATCGTGGAGGAGGTCTTTTTATGCCAATACTTCTACTGTCAACCTTGGCTATTGCCGGACCGGGATGGTGTTCTCATTTATGTTATATTGGAGCTTGGGATAATTTGGCTGCCATAAATAAAAAGCGCCCGCAAAAATCATTTAGCAGAAAACAAACAATAATTATTCGTTATTTGATGCTCGCTTTGGTAGCAGTAACTGCAGCAGCATTAAATTATTTTGGTGTATCGGTGAGCATAGCCTTTGTAATTGCTTTAGCATTTGGATTAGTTGGTGTTTTTATAATGTTAGTCTTTTCTCGCAAAAGGGGTTATATGACACATTGTACAACTTATTGTCCTATTGGAGGCGTTACCACTTTACTTGGTAAATTATATCCTTTAAGAGTAAAAATAGATCAAAATTCCTGTACCTCTTGTGGTATTTGTAGCACCGAATGTCGTTACGACGCACTAACTCCAATAGATGTTAAAAGCGGCTCTGCCGGATGGAATTGTACCCTTTGCGGCGATTGTCTTACTTCTTGTCATGCAGGATCTATTAGATTCAGTTTCTTTGGATCTAATAAAAATGCTTGGGTTATTTATATTTCTATAATAGTTGGTTTACATGCCGGATTTTTAGCTTTAGCAAGATTATAAGTTAATCTTTTATTTGAAGTTATTCTTATTTGAAGTTATTCTATTAACTCAAGTATTGCAGCCAAACCTCCGCCTTTTGCCAAATGGATTTTCTCATTATACGTATTATCAACCGATAGTTCGATACGCTTATAATCAATGGCAATTTCGTTTGCATTAACACCATCACGGAACATTATCATTTTGTACTTATTGGCTTTTGGAAGAAAGGATAAATTCAGTTCCAAATCTCTTTCATCCCAGTCTGTCATCCCTCCTATGTACCAGTTATTTCCTTTTCTTCGTGCTACCAAAATATAATTAGAAACTTCGCCTTTCAATACACGAGTTTCATCCCATACAGTCGGTATTTTAGAAATAAAATCTACAGACTCTTGCTCTCTATAATAAATTGAAGGAGATTCACACAGCATTTGCAATGGTGCTTCATACACAGTATACATTGCTAATTGGTGACATCGTGTACCCATACTCATAGGTCTTTTAAATCTTATCCTAAAATTTTCGCGGTTGGTATTTACCATCGATCCCGGGGTAAAATCCATAGGTCCTGCCGCCATTCTGATAAAAGGAATTGTTACGTTATGCTCGGGAGTAATATCAGAACTCCATTTGTTATTTTCATTTCCTTTCACACCTTCATAATTGACAACATTTGGCCAAACTCTTTCTATCCCAGCCGGTTTAAATGCTCCATGAAAATCAACTAACAACTTATAACCTGCCGCTATTTTTGCAATTTTCTCATAAGAGGAAACCATATATTGATCATTTCTCTGCATAAAATCTACTTTTACTCCCTTTGCTCCCCAATCACTATACAGTCTCAATATTTCATTTGTATTTTCACTAAGTGGTTTCCACAAAACCCATAGTATTATTCCGACATTCTTAGATTTACCATATTCTATCAGTTCAGCAACATCAATTTGGTCATTATAAGCCATAATTTCAGTTGTCGACTTGGTCCATCCCTCATCAAGAATTACATATTCAATGTTATTTTTTGAGGCAAAATCAATATAGTATTTATATGTAGCTGTATTAAGTCCAGCCACAAAATCAACTCCAAAAATATTGTTAGCATTATACCAATCCCATGCCACTTTCCCGGGTCTAATCCAGTCGGCATTTTCAATTTTCGACAATCCTGATAACTTTGTTATCAGGTTACTCTCAACAAATTGCCTATCATCACTACTAATCATAAAAACACGCCAAGGAAAAGATTTGTTACCATCAACTTTGGCAATAAAATCAGCCTCTTCTGTAATAATTTGGTTACGATCGGGAGAGTGCTCTTGATTTGGGATAGCTTTGATAACATATTTAGGAAAGCTAGCACTAAGAAAGCTATCGCCATCTTTTTTAAGGAACATTCCGGGATAATTATGAAGTGAAGCTTCTGTAAAAAGCACTTTAGCATTAGCGGTATTGAACATTACCGGAAGACTGCAAAAATCTCCTGTTTCTAATTCCGACAATGATTTATAAAGATATTTTCGTTCATTATGTGTGTACATTGACTCTTCTTTTGGAAAATAAGAAAAAGTATTTTCCGGAAATCTAAGTGTCATTTTCTCATCAATAACAATTTCTGTTTTCTTATTATTATCAACAAATCGGTATGCAAGTCCATCATCATAAGCCCTGATTATGATTTTATAGTTATTACTAAAATTTAATGTTAACCTATTATATTCGTCAATAATTTTAGAATCTTTATAAGGAACTTGCGGAATAATTTCACCTTTATAAGTCTCATTTTTACTGCTCTTGAGTTCTGGGTTTTTTCCAAGTATTCTGCTATTCCCCATATTCATGGCTATCACGGCATTATCAACAACTAACTGATCTTTTAAACTTATAGAAAATGAAATTTCATCTGTAAGATTAATAGACATTTTAATTTGCCCATTAGGTGAACTAATAGTTAAATTTTGCGCATTTGAACTCATTTGAAAAATGAGAAATAATGATAAAATGGTTAATACTTTCATGATAAGATTATATTTATAGAAGAAGAGAGAAATAAAGTCTTATTTAAATTGAACTTCTACTACTTCTCCTGTTTCTACCTTAGTTTCTAAAAATATTTTGTTTTCGTTTAACACCTTTATTATCAACTTATCTTTTTCCCTTTTCACTTCAATATCAAAAGTCTGATTAAACGATTTTACATTTCGTAATGCCATTGAATCCCATTGTTTTGGTAATCTTGGCGATAAGGAAAATGTATTAAGACCTCTTGGCCGTATTCCAAATACACCCTCGGTTACTACTCTGCAATATAAAGCACTTTCGGCTGATAAATGTCTCTGATTTCCTTCGGGGTATGCTTCAACCGGATATGGAACATGTTCACCTAATAAACGTCTTTTAGAATAATATTGAAAAAAATCTATTGCGCGTTCAGTTTCTCCGGCTGCAAATACTCCTCTTAAAGCATATAAAGTAGCTCTGTCCCAAAAAGTAGTACTTCCCGATTCAGAAGCCAAACCATCTGAAGTCCAAAGTTTATCTGAAAACAAAGCATCTACAGTTTCTTTACTCCTTGTAAAAATATTAACGGTGAGAGGAGTACATATCCAGGCCCTTAAAGTATTATTCCCTTCATAATATCTATAAGTTTCAAATCCGGCAATATTATATCCAAAAAAATCTTCAATTGATTTTTTAATATCCTTAGCCTGTTTACTGTATTCTTTTAAAACAGAGGGATTTATATTTAACTCATTCCCCAACATTATAGCAGAAGTTAATGCATCGTAATATAATGATGAAGTATTTAAGTTAGCATCACCTGCAGGAAATCGGCCTTCAAGCTCATCACTATCAGAGGCTACTACACCATTTTTATTAAGCTTTCTTTTGGAATATTCAAGACACCACTCAATTAAAGGCCAAAGTTCTCTTGCTGTACTTTCATTGCCATACGCCATAGCAAAACGAGAAGCACCATAGGCAATCATTGCCATATCGCCTCTGTCTCCGGCACCATTCCAAAAATCAGTTCCTTCAGCAATAATAGAGCTCGGAATTGGTTTGTACTCCGGATTAATATAGCTTGCAAAATGTCTAAATGAATTAATTGCCGATTCATTTCCCTCTAAATTACCTAAAAATGGAAAAAATGGATTTGCATATTCTGCCTGATCATTTGCCCAAATGGCCGCATAATATCTTCCACCACCCGGACCATGCATCAATCCTCCTTTAGTCTGATAAATACTCTCTACTGCTCTTAACTTAGCAAATGAAAAAGTGGTGTTTATAACCTTATCAGGAGATTCAAAAATTAAGTTTGAAAAAGTTTCATCTATAAGTTTTTCACGTTTCTTAAATTCGTAGTCGGGAGAAATATATGGTTCTTCAGTTCCTAGCTTTCGTCCTGAATATATCAATGCATATTCTAAATATTCATTTGGATTTAGAGTATAGTTGCCATGTTTATTTGACACAACTTTAACAATATAAGATCCATAAACACCTTTATCAGCTTCAGTTATATGAGAAAGCTCAATCTTCGGAAGCTCAATATTAATTGATTTATCAGTAGAATTAACTATTTTGACCTTATCAAAAAACAGAGCTTGATTAACAGATGGAAATAAACAGTGTTCTATTAAAATTCCGTCTGCTGTCTCTGAACGATAACTTAAAACTCCCTTTATATTAAAAATGTTTGGCTTTTCAACTACATCTTTAGCATTAATCTTTATTGAAGCAAATTCGCTATTGCCTATTTCGTATATCAGACTGGCATGAGTATCATTTGGAATAGTTCTTAGCATAGGGAAAACCAACTGAACTTTTTGCTTAAGCTCACCTTCTCGTACACCATAGTGTACTATTGCAGAAATATGCAAACCGCTCATTTCTATATGATCCATATGCGAATCATTGGCTTTAACATACCATTCTATACTTCCATCATCTTTTAAAAACCATCGGGAAGCCCCTTGTGATTTCACATAAGGACTAAAGCATATAAAAAATGTAAATAGTATAATTATTTTGATTCCATTTAGCATACAAATATTTTATTTAATGGTTAAAATTACTATATCTAAATGCTTTATCCTATATTTCTGAGAAAAGTTATTTCTTAACAGAACGAGACAAACCAATATACTTAACAATTTGAATATAATATATTTGATATTTTTAAATGTTTCCTGTTTTAGTCTTGATTTATTTTAAGGCTAATGTAGCATCCGACTCTTGTGCATACATAGTTGATTTGTTTGATACGTTGTTGATAGAGAATTTGGACTTTTTCCTCTGCTCGGCTTAATCTGGAAATTAAACCATATTTGTGATTTGTATGTGATAAACAAAGAAGCTTAATCAGAAGATTAAGCTTAGCAGTGTTTTGCTTAGGAGCAATAAACTAGGGTTTCACTTTAAGTGAAGCCCTGACTCAAATCCCTAGGTTCGGTCTAATTTTTATCAAAATGTGTGTAAATTAGATTAATCTTAGCATGGGTTTATATAAGATAATGAGCATTTTTTATTTTCAAAACACTTAACAACAAATTCGTTTTTTAGTTAAATGCAATTTGTGAGCGTAAAGTCAAAATAAAATTGGAGTTTTTGCATAGCCGGGGGGAACTTCCGTTATGCCCAAGCAAAAATAGCTTAATGACGAAAAGTGATAGTATTTTGATATTTCGTCATTAATAATCAAGACTAAAACCTGAAGCTTAGGCATAAAAAAAGGGAATCAGTAAACTGATTCCCTAAGGGTCGGGGTGGCAGGATTCGAACCTGCGACCTCCTGCTCCCAAAGCAGGCGCGCTAACCGGGCTACGCTACACCCCGAAATTTCAAGAACATTTTGCCATCATTTCAAATGGCGGAGAGAGGGGGATTCGAACCCCCGGTACCCTTTTCAAAGTACGCATGTTTAGCAAACATGTGGTTTCAGCCACTCACCCACCTCTCCAGAGGTTTCAATGAACCAAAATGCTCTTTGCATTTGCGATTGCAAAAATAAAGATTATTTTTAATCACACAAGCAATTCCAACATTTAATTTAAAAGAAATTGAATATTGTCAGAACTGCTGTATTCTTTTGTTTGTTCTCCTTGTTTAAACACTCTCAAATTACGACTTCCAATATGTTTAATTGTATTTCCTTCAACTCGTAATAAACAAGCTTCACGCAGTCCGGCAACATAAATATCAGGATTAACAGCTAAAAATTCATTTATTCTCTGCTCACGTGTCTCTCCTCCATGTCCTTCAGGATTAGCATCTAAATAATGCGGATTAATTTGAAAAGGAATAATATTCAAACATTCAAAACTTTCGGGCTCAATAATTGGCATATCGTTGGTAGTACGTAATGTTGGACAAGCAACATTAGAACCTGCACTCCAACCCATATATGGTAAACCTTCAAGCACTCTTTCGCGAATAGCATCCATAATATTCATTTTATGCATCATATAAACCAAATGAAAAGTGTTTCCTCCGCCTACAGCAATAGCTTCAGCTTCCTGAACAGCTTTAACTGCATCTGCTTCGCGATGTATAGAATACAAATCGTAACCTAATTCAGCAAATACTTCCTTTACTCTAATTTCATAAGCATCAAAACTTGCCATTAGTCCGTCATCAGAAAGATTAACGCCTGCATAAGGAATAAACAAAACTCTCTTAGCTGTTGTTTCTTTTAAAAACGATTTAATATATTCGCGTGGCCAACTCAAATAAGCTTCGCCATAATTTGTTGAATTACTGATTAATAAAAGATTTCTCTTCATAATATTTTTCTTTAAGTACAGTGTTTGTATCTGCAATAAAAGTACAGCTTTTGACTGGATTTATTTTTAAAAAAAGGAAGAATTTTGAAATGATGTGCTGAACTTCGACAAGCTCAGTTTGAAATGTGATGATGTGATAATGAGATGATAGGATAATGGGATGAAAAAGTAAAATAATGGATAAAACTTTAAACTCTGAACTTTAAACTTTGAACTTTAAACTCTAAGCTCAAAGAACCATATCATCATAACGCAAAATGGTACTTTTGCCTTTCGATTTAAAATAATCGCGCAAACGACTTTCTGGTCCATTATAAGTAGCCATAACAAAATCGCCACCCCAAGCACCCAGCGACTTAATTTCACCGGGGAAGTCGGAAAAGAATTGTTTTTTAATACGATCTATTCCCAAAATTTTTGAAATTATATTTTCGTGTTCAAGCAATGCTTTTTCAAAATCGATAAGATTTTTTGCTCCTGCAATTATTCTACTGAGATTTGAAATTTCATTAACATCGCTTTGCTTAGCTTTTACTTTCGATTTATAGTCAGTAACGCTCTCTTCAGAATTTTTCTTGCGGTTTAGATGCACAAAATAAAGCTGATCTTTAAATTGAGGTTGAAAATCGACAGTAGAAATTTCGGGTTGTCCATCGACTAACTGATAAAATATCGGACTATCTGAGCGTGCAGTAGCAACATCAAAACCGGAGCCGTTGGAGGTTTCTTTAGAAAGGCTTATAGGGTCTACATCTAACCAATATCCAATATTGGAAAGTAATGTTGAACTGCTTCCAAGACCCCAATTTTTATCGAAATCGAGATTGGTACGAATAAGTATTCCTTTTTGATTATCGACATCTATATTTCCTAACTCAAAAGCTTTTTTAAGTATTTTCTTTAAATGTAGAGCAAGTTTTTGATCGTTAGTATGAATAATATTAAAAAGTCGAGAACCAAAACTTACGTGTAACCAACCTTTATTTAGCACATATGATTCCCATCTGATTCCCGAGAAATCTTCGTGTAAACTAACATCAAGACGCTGACCATACTTTGTGGGTACGGCCATAGCCAATGCTCCGTCAAGTACCAAATATTCACCTGAGATTAGTAATTTTCCGTTGGAATGAAAAGCGGATATATTCACTTTGTTTATTTTCGTACTGTTTTCAAAAATGTTTCTACAGCATTAAACGACACCTTTTCAGTTTTAAAATATTCAACAGCAGCATCTTTCTCTTCCTCTGTCGCGCCAAAGGTATTTAAAATATTTAACAAATGCATCTTCATATGCCCTTTTTGTATCCCTTTAGTTGTTAAAGACCTTAGAGCGCCAAAATTATTAGCTAGTCCGGCAACTGCAGATATCTGCATTAAATCTTCAGCAGAAGGATCTCCAAGTAATTCAAGAGTAAATTTCGCGAGAGGATGTAAACTGGTTAAACCACCTACTGTTCCTAATGAAATTGGGAGTAATAAAGAGTATCTAAAAATTCCATTTTCGACTTTAAGTTGAGTTAAACTTCGATATTGGCCATCGCGAGCCGCAAAAGTATGACCACAAGCTTCAACGGCTCTAAAGTCGTTTCCGGTAGCTAAGACTACTGCATCTATTCCGTTAAAAATTCCTTTATTATGAGTGGTTGCTCTGTGAGGATCAACGGTAGCAATTTGCACGGCTTTTTCAAATTTCCACACAAATTCTTCTGCTGTCATATCTGCATCCATAACTTCAAACTCTTCAACAGGGCATTCTACCCAGGCTTCTACCAAACATTCGGGAGTATAGTTAGAAAGGATAGACATAATTACATTGACTTCCTTTTCGGATATTTCTTTTTTTCGAGCGATAAAGGTCCTTAAAATATCGGCAAATTCTTCCAGACAAGAATTAATAAAATTAGCACCCATAGCATCAAGGGTGTTAAATTTAGCTTTTAATTGATAATAATCCGGAATTTCATTCCTCATATCTACCAATTCAATATCTAAAATTCCACCACCACGCTCACGCATATTTTTAGTGATCTCATTAGTCCCTTTTATAAGTTCTTGTTTTAATTCGGAGAAATTAGCTTCTAATTCTTCTTTTTTCCCCTTCCATAAGAAATGAACTTGTCCGATTTTAGTTGTTGATATAATACGTGTATGAAAGCCTCCGCGTGTTGACCAGAATTTTGCACTATTAGATGCAGCAGCCACAACAGAACTTTCTTCAATAACCATCGGAATTAAATAATTCTTCCCGTTAATAACGGCATTTGGAGCAATACCAAAAGGAAAATGAAAATTCGAAATTGTATTCTCGCTAAATTCATCAAATAAATCTTGCAGTGCTTCATCTTTAAACCAAAAAGAAGATAGCAAATCACTAATCTCTTTTGGGTTCTCGAAATACTGGGTTACTTCTTTTATTTTATCTGATTTGGAAAGTTTATAAAAACCTTTTATTTCCTTTTTTTCTTGCATTACTGTCTAATTGTTAAATAGGAGTTAGCTAGTAATAAACCTTTTTTTAGGTTTAAAACATAGTCGCTTAATTGTTTATAGTCGCCTTGAGCATATTTTAAAAAGGCTGAAGCTTGACCGAATACAGCCGGATATTTTATTTTTTCTATTAAATAATAACCTTCTAACCAATTGCTTATACCTCCGGAAATAATAATATTTTTCTCATGCATTATGGAATAAGGTAATCCGTTTAAATAATCTACCATTTCTTCGGCAGTATGACCAACAGTAGATAATGGATTTAATATTTCTTGTTTAAGCTCATCTGAACGATATAATTCCATCTGAGCAAAATTTGTTCCTCCAAAGGCTCCGAACTCTATTCCTGCTAAGTCCAAATCCATTAAAGCTTCTATACTTTTGGGTCCCATACCCTGACCTACTTCTTTTACTAAAACAGGAAAATCCACTTTCTCTAATAATCTTTCCATTATTTCAATTGGCGAAAGTCGAAATCGATCACCTTCCGGTTGAAGATATTCTTGAATTGGGTTAAGATGAACAAAAAGACCATCAGCATCTAATAGCTTAACCATTTGCTGCAGCTTTTCTATTTCATCTTTTTCAAGTAACTCTTCTATTTGTGCAATACCCAAATTAGCTACAAGAGGTAAATCGTCACCAATTATGGAACGCATGTTAAAATCGGATAGACGGGAATCGTCTTCCAAGAGAGGACGACAAGAGCCTAATCCCATTCCCATTCCATATTCGCGACAAACTTTTGCTAAATTGGTATTTATATGTTTTGCTTTAGCTGTTCCTCCGGTCATACTGGAAACCCAAATAGGCAACCTTAGCTTTTTATTAAGAAAATCTTGCACTTGCAACTCCTCTGCGGGATGTGCACTTAAAGCAGGCTCGTAATAAAATCTTTTATTTAATAATTCTTTACTGAATTGTGAGCGTAAAGCTAAATCAATATGATCTTTTTTTCTTGATTCCATAATTATCGACAAATATACGGAATTCAGGAAAGTATCAATCAGACATAATAATAATTTGAGCTAATGACTTTATAAACTCTGAGAAACTCTGCGTTTTCTTTGAGAAACTTTGTGCTATAGCTATTACACAAAGAAACACAGAGAAACCACTAAGATTCACAGAGAAATCTTAAGCTGAAGAAACGAATAAAAAAGAAAAGCCCCAGCGATAAACTGGAGCTTTTGGAAATATATATGGAATTTTAATGTGTTCTTAATGTTACATCATTCCAGGCATTCCACCACCCATTCCGCCCATAGCGGCAGGATTAATAGCAGGCTCGTTTTCTTCTTTATGTTCTGATAAAACAACACCTGTTGTTAGTAACATACCGGCAATTGAAGCAGCATTTTCTAATGCAACACGAGTTACTTTTGCAGGATCAACAACACCGGCTTCTAAAAGATTCTCGTATTTTTCTGTACGTGCATTAAATCCAAAATCGTTTTTGCCTTCTTTAACAGCGTTTACTACAACACTACCTTCCATACCGGCATTTTCTACAATCTGACGTAATGGTTCTTCTAAAGCACGACGGATAATAGCAATACCTGTTTTTTCATCAACATTTTCGCTCTTGCAATCATCTAAAGCATCTATAGCACGAATCAGAGCAACACCACCACCAGGGATAATTCCTTCTTCTATAGCAGCACGAGTTGCAGCTAAAGCGTCATCAAAACGATCTTTCTTTTCTTTCATTTCAACCTCAGAAGCAGCACCAACATAAATTACAGCAACACCACCAGCCAATTTAGCTAAACGCTCTTGTAATTTTTCCTTGTCGTAATCAGAAGTTGTTGTTTCAATTTGAGCTTTAATTTGATTTACACGAGCTTTAATTTGATCGCTTTCGCCTTTTCCGCTTACAATAGTTGTATTGTCTTTGTCGATAACTACTTTTTCAGCTTCGCCTAATTGTTCAAGTGTTACATCTTCTAACTTATATCCTTTTTCTTCGGATATAACTGTACCTCCTGTTAAAATGGCAATATCTTCTAACATTTCTTTTCTACGATCGCCAAAACCGGGAGCTTTAACAGCCGCAATTTTTAAAGATCCTCTTAAACGATTAACCACAAGGGTAGCTAAGGCTTCAGATTCAACATCTTCAGAAATAATAATTAGTGCGCGACCTGTTTGAGCTACTTTTTCCAAAGCTGGAAGTAACTCTTTCATAATAGATATCTTTTTATCAAAAATTAAAATGTAAGGATTTTCGTAAACGACTTCCATTTTTTCGGTATCGGTAACAAAATAAGGAGAAATATATCCTCTATCAAACTGCATACCTTCAACAACATCAACGCTGGTTTCAATTCCTTTAGCTTCTTCAATTGTAATAACACCTTCTTTTTTCACTTTAGCCATAGCATTTGCAATCATATCTCCGATAGAAGTTTCGTTATTTGCAGATACAGAAGCAATTTGGCGAATTTTTTCGTTACTATCACCAACTTCAACTGCTTGACGCTTAATGTCAGCAACAACTGTAGCAACAGCTTTATCAATACCGCGTTTCAAATCCATTGGATTTGCTCCGGCAGTAACATTTCTCAAACCGGTATCAACAATAGACTGAGCCAAAACAGTAGCTGTAGTAGTACCATCACCAGCCAAATCGTTTGTTTTAGAAGCTACTTCTTTAACCAATTGAGCACCCATATTTTCAACAGGGTCGGTCAGTTCAATTTCTTTTGCTACAGTAACACCATCTTTAGTAATTGATGGACCACCAAATGATTTTTCAATAATTACATTTCGACCTTTAGGTCCTAAAGTCACTTTAACAGCGTCAGCCAAAGCATCAACGCCTTTTTTTAATGCTTCACGTGCTTCGTAATCAAATATGATATCTTTTGCCATAATTATAAATTTTATCTATTTATTATATTTTTATTATTAAATAATTGCTAAAATTTCAGATTCTTCTATTATTAAATAATCAGCACCTTCTAAATTCACTTCAGTACCAACAAATTTACCATAAAGAACAGTATCGTCAATCTTAACTGTTAGTCCTTTGTCATCAGTTCCCTTTCCAACAGCAATAACCTTTCCTTTTAAAGGTTTTTCTTTTGCAGTATCCGGAATAATAATGCCTCCTGCTGTTATTTCTTCAGCATCTAATGGCTTTACTAAAACTCTATTTCCTAGTGGTTGTATTTTCATTTCTAGTTTCTTTTAATAGTTAACAGAACGGAATTTATCTAATATTGTGCCAAAGGAAAAAGCAAAAAAAAATGTCAGATTGTGTGACAATCTGACATTTTATAAATTTCTTTATCTTGATTATTTTTTATCAGCAGGAGGAGCTTGAAAATCGATAGGTTGTGTATTTTCAATCTGATCACGCAATTCGGTATCAATAGTACCTTCAACATTATTTGAACGAGGGATTACAAATATTGAAAATAAACTTAAAACAAGTAAAATAATTGCTAATGTCCAAGTTGATTTTTCAAGAAAGTCAGCAGTTTTACGAACACCCATATATTGATTGTTACCGGAAAAATTGGAAGCTAAACCTCCACCTTTTGAATTCTGCACCAAAACAACCAACATTAGTAAAACACTAGTTATCAAAATTAAAACTGAAACAATTATATAAGCACCCATTGCTTTGTATTTTTTTAATTAATTTATTTTATTTTCTAATTCCTGAATTAGGGCTGCAAAGTAACTACTTTTTTCTGGATTATTCAAACTTAAAAACTGATAAATTTCTTTGGCTTTTTGATAATTAGCTTGATCGGAATATATTTTTGCAAGTGTTTCTGTTACAAAAGCTCCATCTTCAAATAAGCTTTCTTGTGCAGCCACATCAGGATCAAAAAAAGCCACTTTATCAGGTCGTGAAATACTAGGTTCTACACTAATAAATTTATCTATTAAATCTAATTTATTTTGAAGAGGCATTTCTTTATCTTCTGAATAAGGTTTTCCTGAAGTCGTTTTTATTTGCTTTTCTGCCTTATTTTCTTCAATCTCAGCCAAGCGTTTTTTAACTAATTGAAGCAGCTCCGCTTTTGAGCGTATCTTATTTCTTTCAATAATAAGGTTGTCGGATGGTTTAGCCTCAGGCTTTTTATCATATTCAAGTTTTACCGATTTATTTAATGAAGGAATAATTTTATTTGTATCATCATCAGTAACACTTTCTTTTACTATTATTTCTTTTTCTGAAAGAGGAACAGTTTCCGAAATACTTTTTTCTTTTTCAATAAATGATTCATCTTGTATATTAATACTTTTAGAATCAATCGCTTTTAGTCCTTCTATTTGTTTTTTTAACAAGGATCTGTCTGCCGCATAAGTGGCAGTCTTTTGCAATTGTTTACCAAAACGGATATCTTGTGTATTAGAGAGATTAAATAAATAGAGCAGTTGAATATTTTGAGAATAAGGAAACATTTGTACTAACTTTTGAATATCAGCAAGCGAATCTTGATTAAGAGATTCCGGCCTAGTGATATATTCCAAAAGTTTTTCTGTATTCATTATTACCAGTTTACCACTGCCTTATTAAAAATATCATCGATTAACATTTCCTTTATCACCTCTATTAAACCATCCTGAACACTAACTAAATCCATAGAGCTATCATAATCCTCATAGGCTGTAAAACTAGTATTAAAGTTATTTTCCGGTTCGATAATATTAGTATATTTTATTTTAACTGTTACCGTTAATCGTGTTAAGGCGGCAAAATCGTCACTTTGAATAGCTTGCGGACTAGTTTTATAGTTAGTAATTTCTCCTTCAAATTGCAGGTCGCCACCACTAGGTATTAATGTTAGGGAAGATTGTGAGCTAAACCTATCGCGCAAAGCCTGAGTTAATGTTTCGCTAAGTGTAGGATTTATAAAATCGGCATTATTTTCTATATAGCCAATACTTATTGTCTTTGCCGAAACGGGTATAGATGCTCCGGTAAATGAATAGGTTATGCAGGAATTAAAACCTAAAGCACTAACTAGCAAAGAAAAAATAATTATTAGCTTTCTCATTTTTTTTAAATAATATTATATTCCTTAATTTTACGATACAGTGTACGCTCAGAAATTCCCAAATCCTTAGCAGCATCTTTACGTTTTCCCTTATGTTTTTCTAAAGCTCTGCGTATTAAATCTTCTTCTTTTTTCTGAATAGATAGAGATTCTTCTATCACTTCAACAGGAGAATTTACAGAGTCAAATACCTGATCATCAAAATTCTCAACCCCAAATTCGTCAGTTTTAACGGCTTGGGAATTCTGTTCATTAGCATTCTGAATAATTTCATAACCGGACTGAAACTTCCCCATCAAATCGGGCTCAGCATCTTTTAAACTCCCTGATTTTCCTTCACGTTGTAACATCTCAAGAACAATCTTTTTAAGATCATTCATATCACGTTTCATATCAAAAAACACTTTATACAATAAGTCTCGTTCAGAAATATTTTCATGCTCTGCCTTATCATAAAGAATAGGTAAATCGCGATTATAAGTATCGGGCAAATACTTTGACAATGTTGCTGCATCAATAGATTTATTTTGCTCAATAATAGAGATTTGTTCTGCAATATTTTTTAGCTGTCTAATATTTCCGTCCCATCTGTAACGTAACAATATTTTTTTTGCTTCGGCATCAAGGTGAATGCTTGGCATACGATATTTCTCGGCAAAATCGCTTGCGAATTTTCTGAATAATAAATGAATATCATCTTTACGCTCGCGTAAGGATGGAACCTGAATTGGAACTGTGTTTAATCTATAATAGAGATCTTGTCGGAATTTACCTTTTGCAATTGCTTCCGGAATATTAACATTAGTAGCGGCAACAACTCTTACATCTGTTCTTTGTCCTTTTGAAGAACCTACTTTCATAAATTCTCCACTTTCTAACACACGCAAAAGGCGTACCTGAGTACCAAGAGGAAGTTCTGCTACTTCATCTAAGAAAATAGTTCCTCCATCTGCAACTTCAAAATACCCCTTACGAGCATCGTGAGCTCCTGTAAACGAACCCTTTTCGTGACCAAATAGTTCTGAATCGATAGTTCCTTCGGGAATAGCACCACAGTTTACGGCTATATAATTACCATGTTTTCTACTGCTCAGGCTGTGTATAATTTTTGGAAACACTTCCTTTCCCACTCCACTTTCACCGGTAATTAATACTGTTAAATCCGTTGTAGCAACTTGCACAGCGATATCCAAAGCACGCTCAAGAGAACTTGAATTCCCAATAACACCAAAGCGTTGTTTTATAGTTTGCAAATCCATTTTTATATATTTTAATTTTGGATTTTTCCGACCCTTAAATTACAAAGAATCTTAAATATTTTATGACTATCGCCGAATAATTGCTCCTAAATCTTTTTCAAACATCTGGATAAACCTTTTCATCATCTTATCAATTTGTTTATCATTCAATGTTTTTTCGGAATTTTGCAGCAAAAAGCTTATAGAATACGATTTTTTCCCTTCACCTAATTCTTTCCCTTCGTAAATATCAAATAAATTTACCGATTTTAAAATTCTCTTCTCTGCTTTATAAGCTAAAGCTTCGATAGATTCAAATTTAACTGTTTTATCCAAAACGAGAGCTAAATCTCGACGAACAACAGGAAATTTAGGGACTTCCTTAAATTGAATATCATATTGCTTAACCGCCTTCAAAATATTTTGCCAATTAAAATCGGCATAAAAAACGGCTTGTTTTATTCCAAATGATTTTAATGTTTTCGGACTAAGTTCGCCAAATTCAACCAATGGCTTATTATTAAACGAAAAACGTAAACCTTCAGAAAAGTATTCTTTAATCTCCGTATCCACCGACAATGCTAACAGGTTGAATTGAAGCTTTTTAAGAATATGCTGAACAGCTTGTTTTAAATCATAAAAATTAACTTTATCGGCTTTATTTGACCAAGATTCAGGAGCTTTTTTACCCGTCATTAGTAAAGACAGATGTTTTTCTTCTGAATAGCGCTTCTCGACTTTCTCTGCATCAGGGCTTACCAACTTATAAGACTTACCAAATTCATAAATCTTTAGATCGGGATTTTTACGATTAATATTGTAAAGAACAACTTCTAAACCTCCATACATTAATGATTGACGAAGAATGTTTAAGTCGCTACTGAGAGGATTTAACATTTTAACACTTTGAAGAGCATCAAAGTCAGGATTATTTTCATAATAAACGCTCTTTGTTAAAGAGTTATTCATGGTTTCGGCAAAACCATTATTAGACAAATAATCGGAAATCAGGTTTTGAAGCTTTTCTTTATCCGGTTTCTTACCATAGGAAAGTGCTGAATGAACACTTTCGGAGAAATCGATATTATTATATCCGTAAATTCTCAAAATTTCTTCAATAATATCTGCTTCGCGAGTAACGTCAACTTTAAATGTTGGTATTTCAAGAAGTAATCCGTTTTCTGTTTCTTCAAGAATTTTAATATCTAAATCTGTTAATATTGTCTTTATTGTTGCTACCGGAATCTCTTTTCCAATTAAACGACTAACATTTGAATATTTAATACTTACCTGCCAAGGTTCAATTTTGTTTGGATAAACATCTTTAATCTCACTGCTAATATCAGCATTTGCTAATTCTTTAATTAAAATAGCCGCTCTTTTAAGTGCATAAGTGGTAATATTTGGATCGGCACCTCTTTCGTAACGAAAAGAAGCGTCAGTTTTTAATCCGTGAAATTTAGCCGTTTTACGAATTCCTGTTGGCTCAAAATAAGCACTCTCGAGGAACATTCGTTTTGTTTTCTTAGTAATGCCGGAACTTAATCCTCCAAAAACGCCGGCAATACACATTCCTTCTTGAGCATTGCAAATCATTAAGTCATTAGCAGAAAGCTCACGCTCAACTTCATCTAAAGTAACAAATTTACTTCCTTTATCTAACTTCTTAACTATTACTTTGTTTCCTGTAACAGCATCTGCATCAAAGGCATGCAAAGGCTGTCCGGTTTCATACATTACAAAATTTGTAATATCAACTATATTATTAATTGGACGAATATCGATAGTTTTTAGAGCATTTTTAAGCCATTCTGGCGATTCTTTAACTTCAATATTAGAAAGAGTGAGTCCTGAATAACGAGGACAAGCCTCGGTATCTTCTACAATAACATCAATATCGAGATTGGTATTATCAATTTTAAAATCAGTTACATCCGGAAGAATTAATTTGCTATCGCGATTCCCGTATAATTGATTAAAAACAGCCACTAAATCGCGAGCAGATCCAATGTGAGAAGTAGCATCGGAACGGTTGGGAGTTAGACCAATTTCAAAGCGATAGTCGTCTTCAACTTTAAAATAATCCTTAGCATATGAACCTATCTCAGCACTATCATCCAAAACCATAATTCCATCGTGCATACTTCCCAATCCAAGCTCATCTTCAGCACAAATCATTCCTTCGGAAACCTCTCCACGAATTTTAGATTTTTTTATTTTAAATGTATTATCTCCATCGTATAAAGTTGTTCCTACAGTTGCAACAGGGACTTTTTGTCCGGCAGCAACATTAGGAGCACCACAAACAATTGGCAAAATAGTACCGTTACCTATATCAACAGTTGTAATGCTGAGTGTATCTGCATTTGGATGCTTCTCACAGCTCATTACTTTTCCAATTATAATGCCTTCTAGTCCACCTTTAATAGATTGCACGCGCTCCATCTTTTCTACTTCCAAACCACAATCTGTTAATATTTCGTCTAATTTTTCCGGTGTTACATCAAATGCAATATATTTTTTTAACCAATTATAGGATAAGTTCATTTGTATTTTCTTTTTTTAATATGATTAGCAGCAAATTGAGCTCTAAATTTAGAATTCAATTTTTACAGATTTCGACTGCAAAATTAGTAATTTTTTCGAGACCAAATAAGGATTACAATGGAAGTTACTTGAGTAAGTTCGATTACTAAAAAACCAGGAAATACTAGCTAATTTCTATCCAGTTTCTACCTTTATTTTCTACTTTCTGAAGTTCTAAAGCTGTTTGTTTATTTTCCGGCAATTCAAGATGTGGATCTGCTTGAAGTAATTCAATGGCTTTCTCTCTTGCAAACTTAAGTATTTTCTCATCTTTAACTAAGTCGACAATTTTAAGATCAAGTATTCCGCTTTGTTGTGTGCCGTGCATATCTCCGGGACCACGCAATTTTAAATCAACGTCAGCTATCTCAAATCCATCTGTTGTATCAACCATTGTTTGCAAACGCTTTTTACCGTCTGCTGTTAATTTATAAGTCGACATTAAAATGCAATACGACTGCTCCGCACCACGTCCTACCCTACCTCTCAACTGATGTAATTGCGAAAGCCCAAAACGCTCTGCATTTTCTATAACCATAACCGAAGCATTAGGCACATCAACTCCTACTTCAATTACTGTAGTTGAGACCATTATCTGAGTTTCGCCATTTACAAAACGTGCCATTTCAAAATCTTTATCGGCAGGCTTCATTTTTCCATGCAATATGCTGACCTGATATTTTGGACGCGGGAAGTCGCGAACTATGCTTTCATAGCCATCCTCTAAATCTTTTAAATCAAGCTTTTCTGACTCTTTAATCAGAGGATAAACAACATAAACTTGTCTTCCCTCCTTAATCTGCTGACGCATAAATCCAAAAACTTTCAATCTGTCCTTATCATAAAAATGATGTGTTTTAATTGCTTTTCTTCCGGGAGGCAGCTCATCAATTACAGAATAATCCAAATCGCCGTATAAAGTCATTGCCAGAGTACGAGGAATAGGAGTAGCAGTCATTACCAAAATATGAGGAGGAATAATGCTTTTACGCCAAAGTTTTGCCCGTTGAGCAACGCCAAAACGATGCTGTTCATCAATAACCACAAAGCCCAATTCTTTAAATTGTACAGCATCTTCAATTAAAGCATGGGTACCGATTAGCAGATTCAATTTTCCACTTAACAAACCCTCACGTATTTCCCGACGCTTTTTTGTTTTTGTGGAACCCGTTAACAATTCAATCTCAATACCTAAACCATCTAGGAACTCTGAAATACCGTTATAATGCTGATAAGCAAGAATTTCTGTTGGGGCCATCATACAAGCTTGAAACCCATTATCAACAGCCAAAAGCATCCCCAACAAAGCAACTAATGTTTTGCCGCTTCCTACATCACCTTGCAACAACCGGTTCATTTGCTTGCCGGAACTCATATCTACTCTTATCTCACGCATCACTTTTTTTTGAGCATTAGTCAATTCAAAAGGTAGGTTCTCAGAATAAAATCGGTTAAATTTTTCACCAACTTTTGTAAATATGTGTCCTTTTATTTTTTCTGTTCTAATCAACTTTTGCTTTAACAATCGGAGCTGAAGAAAAAATAATTCTTCAAGTTTAAGGCGTTTTCTTGCAGATTCGAGTTGCTTAAGATTTTCGGGATAATGAATTGCATATATTGCTTGTTCGCGAGAAACAAAACGATACTTATTGAGTAATGATGGAGGTAAATTTTCTGTAATTACTCCACTTTTTAATTTCAAAGCAGAGTAAATTATCTTAGCAATACCCTTAGAATCGAGACCACGACGACTTAATTTCTCAGATGAATTATAAAATGGCTGAAGCTTAATGTTAACAACATTTTTTTTCTCAGTATCAATAAGTTCTATTTCGGGATGAGTAATATTAAAACGTTTATTAAATAACGTAGGTCGCCCAAAAACGAGATACTCCTTACCGTATATCAATTTCTCTCTAATCCATTTAATTCCGGCAAACCACACTAATTCAATCTGACCGCTTTCGTCTTTAAGAGTAACACTTAGACGTGTCGACCTCCCACTACCTAAAGTCTGAAGATTAAAAAGTTTTCCTTTAATCTGGACAAATGGCATATCCTCGCGTATCTCGCGAATAGTATATATTTTGCTTCTATCTATATAACGAAAAGGGAAATAATAGAGTAAATCTCCCAGAGTATGAATACCCAATTCTGTTTTGAAACTACTTTCTTTTGCAGGTCCAACACCTTTTACAAATTTTATGGGAGTGTTCAAAAATTGATCCATTTACAAAACAAAAATAATAAATAAAAGGCAAAAAAAAACTCCACAGATGCGGAGTTCTTTTAAGTTTATATTGAGCAGACTAATATTCCCACATTTCTTGTTCCATTTCAAATATTTCGCTTTTAATTCTATTAGACTCTAATAGAGCATCTTTTCCTCTTACATATTTAGAAATTTCACGATCGTAAACATTTTCCTCTTTATATACAAAAGAAGAAAAAAGTCTTTTCCAGAATACATCATCATAAGTTAAGCGAGCACCACCATTTTTACGATTAAATACTACCGACTTAGCCAATACAGGTCTGGCATCGGGGAAGTAAATCCAAAATAACTGACTCGATACTTTTTTTCCATCGGAAGCATCAATATATTCTCTAACAGGACCTAAGCCCAAAATACGAACCATCATTTGAGAGCGTTGCTTATCAAAATACCATACTTCCTTAACTTTTAACTTAACAACTTCACCATCCTGATATTTTTCAGGGTATGTTTCTAATTGTTTAATTACATTTCCGGCAGGATCTGTTGAATCTTTTAAAACCATAGAACCATTAAGTCTATAATTTATATCATCCCAAGTAAGAGGAACCGTAAATTCATCATCAACACGATCATCATAAGCTGTTAACTCTCCTGCTTTTAACGCATCCAGTATAGTTGCTATAAAACTTTTCCATCCAATATGTGCTTTAATAGGGTAATAAAAAGGCTGGTTCATTTTCTCACGAAAATCGATAACTTGCCAAATACGCTTTTTATAAATCACATCAGCTTGACGCAATGGAGGATAAGGGACGGGTTTTTTAAATTCTACATGAATCTCATCAAACACATTATCTCTTGGTGTATTTACAGCGTTCTGCGAGCTTCCCCCAATAACCTGAGCAGAAACAGATATACTAAAGCTGAAAACAAAAATCCATAGATATTTTAATATATTTTTTTCCATTATAAAAATTATTTTAGCGTTATAACCATTGAAGGAACTGTACTATTCTTCTCCGGACCTTTAACTTGTATATTCTTAAAAACTAAATCAGTACCTCTACGTGCTTTTTGTATATAATCTATCATTTCTCTTGTTAACCTAAAACCATTCCCTGCAAGATTATAAACCTCCCCATTCGGTTTAAAGGCTCTCATGCTAAAGCTCAGAACTTCATACTTATATTCAAAATTAACATCTTCAGGAAGATCACACAAAAGATAAGGGCCGGCAATAATATCTCCCCTAGTAATCTTCTGATCTTTTGTCATTCCTCTTATGTATGTGATAGGTAGAGGTAAGTTCTTTAATCTAAATACTTGTTCCCCTAACTTAGTACGGGTATTTTTTTCGCCTTTAGCATAGATAGTAATAGTTGTTTCACTATGAGAAGATGTATTGCTTACATCAACAATAAAACCTTTGGGGGTTCTCTTTATTTTCCCAACACTAATTTTATAATCAATCCTATTTTCCGGAATACCTGCTGCAGATATTTTAATAGGGTTATCTACACCACGATAAAATACATTCATTTTAGTAGCAGATACATTTGCTGAAGGTTGAGCAACAGTAAACTTATTGGAAAAAGTGTAATATTGCTTTTCTCCGGTTGGATCTAAAATAATAATCCTACCGGCAAAAGCATATTCTTTGGGAGACAAACCACGAGTTGGAATACTCATATGTACTATTCCACTATCGCCCACAATAAGCTTTGCGTTTGACGCAAAATCATCATGCCATTCGGATGCCCCCATTTTATACTCAACTGTTGGATTATTCTTTTCATCAACGGCAGCCACAAATATTTCTGCTTTATATTCATCACCTTGAAAAACGTAAGCAGAGGGAGCTACTATTTTTGCTTCTATTTTGCTAAACTTAAAATCTTTAGCAGTAATATCCTGAGCCAAATAATTTACAATATCAAATTCGGCATTTCTTGCTTCTGCTGCTATTTTATTAAAAATTGTAATATCAGCAGCTAAAATTGTATGATTAAAATTATAATATACCCAATCAGTTGTAGTCGATTTATCAGCTTGTATAAATTTACCTTCTGTAATAAGACCTATATTAAATGAAGCACGTCTATCTTCCGGAACAAAAGAAAGCAAGTCCTCACGATATTGGTTAATTCTTTTTTCCAAAGTATAGCCTTCGCCTTTATCAAGGTCAGAACTACCAACTAGGTAGTGTGTTGGGCTAGAATAGTCATCAATCTTTTTAATATCTCTGAGAGTTATCTTCTTAAGAGAATCATAAGTAATACCATCTTCTCCTCCAACTTTTATTCCTTCAGAGTGAATAATGGTATTATACTTAACACTATCAAGATAGCTCATAAAAGCATTTGAAATTGTACGAACCTTCTGGGCATTTTCCCAATAAGGTGCTACTTTATCCGGATTAAGACTGTATTGTTTTTCAAATTCTTGATATGTTGAATTTACTTTAGATGTGAAATTTTCATTTGTAATTACCAAACTTTCATTTACGATTCTAAAGGCTTCTAAAATTTCTTTAGATACATTTAGTGCTAACATAGCTGTTAGTACCAAATACATCATTCCAATCATTTTCTGCCGCGGCGTTTCTTTAAATCCTGCCATAAGCTATTTTGTTTTTCTCAAGTGCGTAAATAATAATTAAACCTGTGGTGTAACAGTCATGGCAGACAACATATTGCCATATACCTTATTCATCGCTTCCACATTTTTCGTTAATGATTGTACGCCTTCTTGATATTGAGCTGTTGTTTCAATTGAACGATTCAAGTTATCTAAAAATTGTGTCATAGATTCTTGAATTTTTGTTGTTGACTCAACTTGCTCGTTAGACGATTGTAGTTGTAATTCATAAACGGCATTTAATGCTGACAAATTACTTGATATCTTTTGTAATTCCTCGTTATAATTAATACCATCAACAGCAGTAAAATTTAATGCTTCTGCCGATTGACGCATAATATCGATTGATTTTTTATATTCTTCTGCTAAGGTACTAGCTGAACTAGCTGCTTCTTGAACTTTATTAGAAAATTCACTTGAAGAGGCCAAATCATTATTCATTGTTTCAGCGGCTTTACCATAAGCTGATGATAAAGAAGAAGCGGCTTCACTTGCTCCCAAAATATTAGCATGATATTGTTCCGAAGCTTCAATATCTTGACCTAATACTTCACTAGCTTTTTCATAAGATGAAGTTAAGTTGCTTACAGATGAACTAGCTGTTTTAACATTTTCTACAAAAACAGTATTAGCTTCAGCAGCATCGGCCATTTGATTAATATTACTGGCTGTTTGACTTAAATTCCTTAACCCTTCGCCTAAACTTTCAATAAGGGCACCATCAATATTGGCTTCCGAAAGCAAACCATCGAGTTGTTGCGAAACAGATAAATCTTCTTCTTCCTCATCATCCAGAAAACTAGGAAAATCATCATCGCCCATAACATCCATACCATGGTACATACCAGCCAATTCAGGATATACCAGACTCCAATCAGGTTCAACATGTGGAGGTTCAAATGCAGAGAAGAAAAAGATTACAGCTTCTGTGGATAACCCAACAAATAGCATTTCGTTAGCTCCAGGGATATGAGTAATTTTAAATAAAGCCCCAATAATAACTACAGCTGCACCTATACCGTAAAGCTTTGCCATAAAATTTTTAAAGCCTTTACTTCTAGTTAATTCCTCTAAATTCATAATTCAATGGTTTTGTTAATTTTTAAATGGATTTATTATCTATATACTTCCGAAGCATGTTTTGAATCACCGGACATTCGGCCAAGATAAGTTTGCATACATCTAAAACCGATATACGATTTTGCAGTATCTTGATATTCATACTGACGAGCAGTTACTTGCAAAAAGTAACCAATATCTTTCCAACTACCACCACGAATAACTTTTTTCTTCATTTGAGGAGGATCTTCTTCACGAGCATTATATTCGTAATTCGGATTCATATCCCAAGAAAAGTTAAAAGATGATTCATCATAAGCACTTAAAGTCCACTCTGCAACATTACCGGACATATCATATAATCCCCAGTCGTTTGCAGGATAATGGGCAACAATAACAGTCTGAATACCACCATCAGCAACGTAATTACCACGTTGCGGTTTAAAATTTGCAAGGAAGCAACCTCTATCATTAGTTAAATAAGGACCTCCCCAAGGATAAGGATTCATATCCCAACCTCCACGAGCAGCCCATTCCCATTCAACTTCAGTGGGTAAACGGAATTCATTAACGGCAACTCGACCTTTTTTGGAAAGATGAGCATTCATTAATTCTGTACGCCAATATGAAAAAGCTTTTGCTTGTTTCCAGTTAACTCCAACTACGGGATAATTATCGTAAGTTGGATGCCAAAAATAATTTTTTGCCATCGGATCGTTGTATGAATATGCAAAATCATGAATCCAAGCTAAGGTATCAGGATAAATGTTAATTTTTTCTGTTCGAATATATACACTTCTATCCTTAAAACCGGTTGGGCGATTCGCAAAACCACCCCTATCACTTGGAAGATCAGAACCATAAATGGCATATCCTCTATTATCTTGATGGTATTCTTTTTTAGAAGCCGCTAAAAGGTCAATCCAAAAATATTCATACACCAATTTTCGAGAATCAATTTGTTTTTGTCGATAAAAGCGTTCATTATCGGGAATAAACATTTCTTCCAACAAAGCCTGAGCATTAGGATCCGGATTAGCGGGATCAACAGCATCAGTTACTTCCCAATCGAGTTTAGTATCCCAATTAATTGGTCGTGTTTTCAACTCATCCTCAGTAATTGTTTCAGGATCATCGTCTTTATACAGAGTTCTGTACTCTTTTGCTAACTCAGGACTTTTCTCGGCTATCATTGTTCGAGCTATTGAATCGCGCACCCAGTTTACAAACTGGCGGTACTCATTATTAGTAATTTCCGTTTCATCAATATAAAATGATTGCACAGAAACAGTTTTTGGCTCGTGAACTTGTGCGTAGGGAACATCTTGATCACTGGCACCCATTGTAAAAGAACCTAAGGGTACAAAAGCCATCCCATAAGGTGCTGATTGATAAAAAGATGTTCTTTTCTGAACGCCAATTAATTCTCCTTTGCCTGAATTTTTACAAGCCGAGAAAGCAAGTATCACAAACAAATAAACAAATAATTTTTTCATATTTAAGTAGTCTTATTGGTCTTAGATTAATACCAGAAAACATAGCAAATCTAACACAAATATATTAATTTTCTATAAATACCTTGTATTTTTATAACTCTTATTTCCTTTTTCTATTTCAATTAAAAAACGATACCCAATCATTAACTCATGTGAACCCCCATTTTTTAGTGGCGTAAGATTAATTTCGTATCCATAACCAACACTAAATTGCCTATAAAATAACCCTGCCAATAAACCAATGGCACTTTGACTCCTATAGGTAACGCCACCCCAAAACTTTTTATTGTATTCTCCTATTATTCCAAGATTTATTTGAATAGGAACTCCGGCTGTATAAACAGCCATTGCAGAAGAATGAAAGGTAATTCGAGGAAGTTGACGTAAAGCGAAAAAATAGCCTCCATGAAGATAAATATTGCGTGTTAGAGATATTTTCCCTCCTTCTAAAACCATAGTCCCTTGATTTAACTGGGTAGTTGACAAGCCAATATAATATCGACCTTTTTCCTCATAATAAAGACCAAAGTCCATATTAAAAATCATACCGCTTTCATCGTCAGTCCCAATAAGCAGAGGATCGTCTTGCACATTAAAATAAGAATAATTAATTGCCTTATTAATTAAACCTACACTAAGCCCTATACTTAATTTACCTTGCCAAAAGTTAGTTCTATAAGCGTAAGCCAATTTCAAACCCGTTGATGAAAAAGGTCCTATTTGATCGTTAATAATAGTGGCACCAACACCTCCTTTTAAAAAGCTTAATGGAGCATGTATATTTACAAAGAACGTTTCGGGAGCACCGGACATTCCTACCCACTGCTGCCTCATCAATCCGTTTAACTGAATATCCGGCTTACTTCCAACAAAAGCAGGATTATATACTGCTTGCTGAAACATAAAATGCGTAAAAGTCTGTTCCTGTTGAGCTTTCGCTTCTCCAGCCAAAAAAATCACACCAATGAAAAAAGCAATTATTTTCAGCCTTTTAGTCATATATTCATAAGAAATTTTATACACGATTTAAAAGCCGTAAATGTAACATTTTTTCCCTTGTTGTTTATGCCTTTTTTGGCTTCAAGAAGTTCTTAAATGCAATTTTATATACATATATACTCTTTTTACAGAATATAGTTTCAACTATTGGCAGATCAAAATAACTCTTTGAATAATTGGGGAAAAAAATTCACTTTTATATCGTATCAATTTTTACTTTGTTTTTAACATTGAATTAACGTTATTTTTTATTGTTTAGTGTTAAGCAAGCTATTCTATTTTTTTACTTTTGCAGCCATTTTTAAATTAACATCAAAATGGCCTTTATAACAAAAGAAAAATTCTTATCAAAAGAGTGGTTCAAAGTCTACTCTTTAATCTTGATTGGCACCTTTATTATGGCTGCAGGATTCGTGCTTTTTATAAGCCCTTATAAACTTGCTCCAGGTGGCGTTTATGGTATTGCCATTATCTTGCATCACCTTTTTGGTTTTCCAATTGGCTTAACGGCTCTAGCAATGGATATTCCACTCACTATACTAGGCATCAAGATTTTAGGGCCTCGTTTTGGTATCAAAACAATAGTTGGTTTTTTAGCCACTTCTATTTGGGTTTCTCTATTAGAGTGGACTTATGGTTACGAACCTTTAGTTGAAAACGACGCCTTACTGTCGGCAATATTTGGGGGAGTATTAATTGGTCTTGGTTTGGGACTTGTTTTTAAATCGCGAGCTACTTCCGGAGGATCAGATATCATAGCCATGATATTTGCTAAATATATACATTTACCTATTGGGCAATTGATGATTATGGTAGATTCGGCTATTGTATTGCTTGGACTTGCCGCATTTGGGAAATGGGAGATTCCACTTTATTCCTGGATTGTTATTTTTATTAGCGGAAAACTAATTGATGTGGTTCTTCAAGGATTAGATTATGATAAAACACTTTTTATAGTTTCTGAGCAACATGAAGCCATAAGAAATAAAATACTGACCGATTTAAATAGAGGAGGAACTATTTTAAACGGTGAAGGCATGTATAACGGCTCTGATAAATCCATCATTTTTACGGTAGTTAACCGCCGTGAACTGGCTATATTGAAGGATTTTATTCATAATGTTGATCCCAATGCCTTTCTTACAGTCCTTAATGCAAACGAGATTTTAGGCGAAGGTTTTAAACCACTTAAGGATACCGAATAAAAAGTCATTCCGATCCGTCGACTGACGGAGAAGAATCTCTCCAATAGTAGCAAGAGATGTTTCGACTGCGCTCAACATGATCAGGATAGAAGCAAATTATTTTACAGCTCTTTTTTTTATTCCACCAAAGTCATTTCATCAACCAAATGACCTGCTCCGGCAAACTTGTCTATAATAAATAAACAATAGCGAATATCGAGCGAAATATTACGACATTGATCAGGATCGTACATTAAATCACTCATAGTTCCTTCCCAGTTTCTATCGAAATTAATACCTATTAATTGTCCATCGGCATTAAAAACAGGACTTCCTGAATTTCCACCAGTCGTATGATTAGAAGCAGTAAATCCAACATGAATACTTCCATCTGCATCTGCATAGCGACCATAATCTTTATTTTTATGCAATTCTTTTAATTTATCCTCTACAACATAATCATAAATATCGGGGTCTTCTTTATCTAAAATCCCATCTAAAGTTGTAAAAAATTCATATTTAACCGCATCTCTGGGTTTATAATCATCAACAAAACCATAGGCAATACGCATAGTAAAATTTGCATCCGGATAAAAAACCTTTTCAGTATCGTATTCCATTTGTAGTTTCATATAGTTTCTACGTAAGGCAATGGATTGATACTCCAAATCTCTAATTTCTTCACTAATTTTACGTCCATAATCACTAAAAGACTTAGCCAAAACAAAAACTGGATCTTTGGTCATTTTCTTTGCTCCTTTTTTTGTTGGATTATTTAAAAAATCCTCCACAATACTTTGATTAACAAACAAAGTCTTCTTCATCATTTTAGCAGAAAAGGCAGTGAAATCACTTTTATATTTCAGCTGAATATCTTGTAAAGCTTGAGGAAGTTCAGTACTTGGATAAGCGGCTGCAAATTCTTTTAACAAATCTGCAGCTATTTGTTCATCAATAGCCACAACATAATTCTTATAAAAAGATTTGGTGTATGCCTTTAATCTTTCACTTGCCTTTTTTATTTTTTCCGCATTGGGATTATCTTCATTTACTAGATTAACTAAGCCTCTAAACTGATTGGCAAAACTTACTATTTCTATTCCCATACCTGCTTCGCGATAATATTGATATTTTAAACGGAGCGGGGTCATATCGGCATACAGTTTTCGGAACGACGGAATTAAATCACCATATTTACTTTTCCTATCTGTATCAGCATCAACCCAAGACTGAATATTCTCTTCAAGATTTTGCTTGACAGCGATAGCATCTAAACGTTTAATTCCTTTATTCTCTCCTTGCCATTTTTTCCAACCATTTGCAATAGATGCTACTTTTCTCGCATACTGAATACGCACTTTTGGATCGGCATTCTGAGCGGCTTTCATTGTATTTAATCGTAAACCACGCATCTTTATACGAACAGGATTTTCTACTTCCGTGATTAGTTTTATTTCATCAGAAGGAAGGTATTCTTTAGTGGTTCCCGGATAGCCAAAAATAAAAGTAAAGTCGTCTTTTTTTACTCCTTTTAAAGAAATGCTTAAATGCTTTTTAGGTTTATAAGGTACATTATCTTTAGAATATTTTGCAGGACGATTATTCTTATCAGCATAAATTCTAAAAACAGAAAAATCACCTGTATGTCGTGGCCACATCCAATTATCGGTATCGCCACCAAATTTCCCAATATCAGAAGGAGGAGCACCTACCAAACGAACATCGGTAAACACATCGTATACAAATAGAATATAACGATTACCGCTAAAAAACGGCTTAATAATGACTCTATTTCCCTCAACAATAGGTTCGTCAGCAATCATTTGCTTGATATTCTTATTGATTTGCTTTTGACGATCGGCTTCTTTCATATCCTCAGTAACACCAATCAAAACGGAATCGGTTACTTCGCGCATTTGCACTAAAAAAGTTACTGTTAAACCCGGATTGGCTAATTCTTCCTCTCTATTCATAGCCCAAAAACCATCTGTTAAATAATCATGATCTATAGAACTATGATTTTGTATAGCACCGTAACCACAATGGTGATTGGTTAAAACCAAGCCTTGATCCGAAACTACCTCGCCCGTACAACCTCTACCAAAAATTACAACGGCATCTTTCAGACTAGCCTTCGAAATACTAAAAATATCTTCGGCAGTAATGTTTAAGCCCATCTTTTTCATTTCAGCTTCGTTCAGCTGCTGCAAAAACAGAGGAACCCACATCCCTTCTTTTGCATATAAATCTATTTTTGCTAGACTGAGAAATACAAAAAGAACAATTATTATTTTTTTCATAATCAAAAGATTTTATTTAAACACTTTAATTAAGCACCTAACAGTTTGATTATCAGGTACACAATATATTTTTTATTTCCGTTGTGCGACAAGGATAAAAGGAATAAACTTTTGAGATCCCTCGACTTTAGCTCGGGATCAGTTCAGCTAAATGATTTTAAAATTAAAATCATAGTTTCACTGACTTAACAGCTATAGTTTCTATTTCAATCATCACACTCAAAGGCAATTCTTTAACAGCAAATGCTGCTCTTGCAGGATAATTTTCAGTATAATAAGAACCATAAACTTCATTCATAGCAGCAAAATTTGCCATATCGCTTAATAAGCAAGTTGATTTAACAACATCCGTAAAACTATAACCTGCTTCATCTAAAATTGCAGCAATATTCTTCATTACTTGAATAGTTTGTTCTGTAATGCCACCTTCGACTAATTTATTTGTAGACGGATCGATAGGTACTTGACCCGAAATATATAAGGTTCCGTTTGCCTCTACAGCTTGACTGTACGGACCTAAAGCTTTTGGTGCTTTTTCTGTATAAATAATTTTTTTCATGGTAAAATATTTAGTTTATGAATATGCGAAATTATCAAAAGAATACGAAAATAAAAATTGAGCAAGTCGGAAAAGCCTAGTTATCCAAATGCGATTTTTTCTTTTCTAATTTTAAATCTTTAAACATCGACGATTTAATATTTATACCAAAATTCCAACTCTTCCAAGTTCCAAGAGGTATCCAACTAAAACGCATTTCCCAACAGTGCAAATCGCGATAAATATCTAAAGAAGTATAAGACAGCTTTTTATTTTGAAAATCATAACCCGAACGAACACTTACTTTCCAAGTAGGTGTTAATTGCACACTCCCGTTAAAGCCGAGTGTTTGAATAATTTTAGTCTCCTTATCTAAAACATAAGCCACATAATTATGATTACTTACATATTGAAATGTATAGCTAATCGACATATTCCATGGCATTATTGGCTTAGCAGCAGCTTTCTTCTTGTCTCCCTTTTCTGATTTTCCTCCCTTTTGTGTTTTATCTTTTTTAGTAAAAGTTTCATTATTTAAGCGCAGATTTATACCCGCTCTCCAATTGGCATTATCCAAACGGAAAATTCTTTTGTTTACATCCCACTCAAACCGGTTTAAATTTTGTGTTCCTGCAGAGTCTAAAATGTATGGGTCAAGAGCACTGGAATAGCGTAAATCCAAATTCTTAAATAGTTTTGTTCTGGCACTAATAATTAAAGGAGCCCAACGCAAACTGTCTTTAGCCATATTATAATTGGTAGATAATGTCAGATTATCAATCAAAACAACTTTTTTTGTACCCGTAATGGTATCATTTCTATCTCTAACTTTCATCTCAAAATTATTTGAAATGTTAAAGTTTATACTCCCTGACCTTCCTGCCATAGGTCCTCCGTAAATAGCACCATCAAAAATGGAATATTGAATAGAATCCTTTCTTGCTGCATCATAATACGACTTATAATAGCCATACTTCTCATCGCTAAAATCCGGACGATAAGTAAACGATACCGAAGGTGTTAGAACATGACGGATGGCTCGAACAGGGAAATTTTCCCCAAAGGAATACATTCCGTACAAACGAGTATTAAGACTTGAGGATATGCTATAATCATTTGCCGCTTTAAATCCATTAATAGTATCCGAAACAACTATTCCCTCTACGGTTCCATCTTCAGTAATATTTTCTATTTCAAATGATTTATGATAAGATTGCATATACCATCGCGATGTTAGCGATGCACTATTTGTCCAGGTAAAATATTTCAACAGTTTAATAGTACTTGAAATTGGAATTTTGTGTTGCATTCCATTTTTAAAATAAGCCATCATTTTAGGTTGAAACAACATACTATCAGGCATAAGTGCTGTATTACGAGCCGACATACTGTACTTTAATGAAATATTGTCGTACCATTTTAAATTACCCACTTTTCCTTTTTTACGGAAAGGGTAAAATTGTGTTCCCGAAAGAGAAATTTCAGGCAGAGTTAATTCAAAACTTTTGTTTCTTGTGTTTTGTCTATGACCTAAGTTGACATTTAAAAACCACTTTTTATTAAAGTTAGTAGAATAGTTTATACTGGATTGAAAAGTATTGGTAAGCTTACTTTCAAATGTATTTTTTATTTCAAACTGGTTAAATGTACTGGTTACAATATTTACATTAGCAGAGAATTTACTATTAGGTCTTGCCTTTGCATCTTGATTATGTGACCATTGTATTTTAAAATCACGAGAACGTTTATAATCAGGAGAGCCTTCAGTTCCCAAAATATTAATAGCATATTTAAAATTAAACGATCCTGAATAGGCATACTTTTTCACATATCTAACATTAGGATTTAAAGACCAACTCCCTCTTGTATATATACTTCCCTTTAAACTAAGGTCAAAATAATCACTTATAGACCAATAGTATCCTCCATTCATAAGGTAATACCCTTGTTTGGTAGACTGTCCGTATGTTGGAACCAATACACCTGATCTTTTCCCACTTTGATTAGGAAATAAACCAAACGGCAAAATTAAGGGAGTAGGAACGCCCTCTATTTCAAAAACAACCGGACCGGTAATAATCATATTCCCCGGTATTACCTTCGATTTCTTAAAGCGAAAAGCATAATGAGGTTGTGGAAGTTGGCAGGTTGTATATCTTCCGCCTTGTATATAAGTGACATCATCGGCCATTTTCTTAATCTTATCACCTAAAAGAAAGCCATCACCCTCTTCTGTTTTAACCCCGGTAATTATACCTACTTTAGTATCAAAATTATATCTTAATTTCTTGGATTCAAACGATTTATCATTTTCCTTAAATATAGGAGCCCCCTCTATTTTTCCTTTTTCATTTTCAACTCCTTCCGAAAAAATCTCACTCTTATTAAAATCAATCTCAACATAATCTCCTTTTAGATTAATTTTTCCATAATCAATAACTCCCTTTTTAAAAAGGTAAACTTTATGGTTTTTTATATCGAATCGTAAAGAGTCATTTGAATTATATTCCACTATACCGTCTAAAGACGATGACTTAGGAGAGCCGTTCAGACTATCGGATAAAAGGCTGTCACTTTGGATTATATTTGAGGAAACATTCAAACTATCTGCTAACACCTCCTTATTATTAAAAGCAGCTTTTTCAATTAAACTGTCAGATTGAATATTCTGATAATCAGATAATAGATTATCATTATCAAAAGATAATAATGACTCTCCAAACGCAATGTTTGCAGTTAAACTTAGTATAAATGCAAATGCACAAAACCAGGTTTTAAAATATCTTGTTGATAAAAACGTTAACAATTTGTTCTATATCTATTTAGGAGAAGCTTCTTATTCAATAATTTTAGCACCAAAACTAAGGAAAATAAACAAACCTAAGCTAAAGAAAGCGTTAAAAAAATGAAAGACATTTTAAAAAAAAATAATCGTTATTTCTCTATTTTTAGTGATTTACCTCTCATTCTTATCATTTTTCTTACACTCTATAGCGTTGACACTCAAAGTCAAAATCTAGTTGATCGTATAGTAATTGATGCCGGACACGGTGGAAAAGATCCCGGAGCCTCAGGAAAACATAGTAGAGAAAAAGATATTGTACTATCTATTGCATTAAAAACAGGGAAACTAATCAATGAGAACTTAAAAGACGTAAATGTTATTTACACACGTAAAACCGACGTTTTTATTCCTTTAAATACTCGTGCAAAAATTGCTAATAACAGTAAAGCCGATTTATTTATTTCTATACATTGCAATAGTAACACATCTTCTCAACCAAAAGGTTCAGAAACATATGTTATGGGAATGCATAAAAGCGAAGCAAATTTAGAAGTAGCTATGTTAGAAAACTCAGCTATTTTACTGGAAGATGACTATAAGATTAATTATGAAGGCTTTGACCCCAGCTCAACGGAAAATCATATTATTTTTAACTTTTTCCAAAACAGTTTCCAATCACAAAACTTAGATTTAGCAACTACTGTTCAGTCACAATTTAAAAGAAATACTGCTGTAAGAGACCGAGGAGTTAAATCTGCCGGCTTTTGGGTTTTATATAAAACTACAATGCCTGGAATTTTAATAGAGTTAGGTTTTTTGAGTAATCCTATCGATGAAGCATATTTATTATCAAAAAAGGGACAAAATCAAATGGCAAAAGCCATTTATAATGCTATAAAAGATTACAAAACAAAACATGATGCTTTAGAACTGCAAAAACTAAGCAAAACTACAGATAGAACACTTAATACAAATATTAATAGCAAAAAGAACGAAAAAGTATCATTTAGAGTACAATTCTTAAGTTTAGCTACCGAAAAAAAACTTACAGGCAAAAAATATAACAAGCTTCCTGATATAAAAACATATTTCTACAAAGGAATGTACCGTTACACCAGTGGCGACACTCACAATTATAATGAAATTATAAACCTTCAAACCGAAATAAGAAAAGCCGGCTTTAAAGACGCTTTTGTTATTGCACTTTACAATGGCCAGAGAATAAGTATTGCTAAAGGAAGAAAATTAAGTGGACAATAGATTTATAAAAAAATAAGCTAAACTAACCCTTCATTAGCTTTTTTTAACTAAAAGTTTAATCATGGTGAGCATTATTAGCTTAATTATTTTGCATCTTTGCAGTAATAAAAAGTCTAAGACTGAATATGAAAATTTCTAAAGAAACAAAAACAGGAGCCATTTTTATTTTAGGAGCTGTCCTGTTAATTTGGGGTTATAGTTTTTTAAAGGGTAAGGATATTTTATCTAACAACCATATATTTTATGCTGTTTACCAGAATATTAGCGGATTAGGAAAAGCTAATCCTGTTTACATTAACGGCATGCAAGTTGGACAAGTAACAGAAATAAGTTTCGACCCTTCTCTAAATGGAAATATCATTGTTGAATTAACCCTAAATCACGACTTTCCTATTCCCAAAAACAGTTGTGCCGAAATTTTAAGTACTGATTTAATGGGAACTAAAGCCATTAATTTGAATCTAGGATCTTCGACAGAACTGGCACAAAACGGAGATACACTTATTTCCAAATTAGCAGCAACATTATCTGAGCAAGTTGAAGGAACGGTAGGACCACTCAAAAAAAGAGCAGAAATTGTTTTATCCAGTATTGAAGACGTTTTAACAAGCCTGAATGACGTTCTAAATAAGGAGCAAGTGGGAAACCTGAAAAACAGTATCACTCATTTACAATCGACATTACAAGGTACTGATAGCTTAATTCAGAATGTAGATGGTTTTATTAGCGATGAAAAATCGAGAGCCTCAAAAATTATGATAAATCTGGAATCTATCACCAGTAATTTTAAAAACAATAACGAAAGGCTTACAAGTATAATTACTAATTTCAACAGTTTAAGTGATGATTTGGTAAAAGCTAATATTGCCGAAACTTTAAGTAGCGTAAATAAATCGATGAGTGACTTCAGCCAAATTATGGAGAAAATAAATAAAGGCGAGGGAAGTATGGGAATGCTTATTAATAATGATAGTCTTTATATCGAATTAGAAAAGTCTTCACGTGATTTAAATCTTCTTTTAGAAGATATTCGCTTACATCCTAAGAAATATGTGAAGTTGAGTTTGTTTTAAGACGGCCGAAATGTTGAATGTCTCAATGTCGAGCGTCGAATGTCTCAATGTCTAATGTCTTAATAGCGGAATGTCGGAACATCTAATGTCAGAACGTCTATTTTAAATTTTTAAGCTCTTGACTTTCAGTCCCCTGACCTTCAGACCTTTACTTTTCCAAGTTTTCAGGGATTTGAATTTTTTCAACCAAAGGATTTTCCGGCTTTTTCTTTTCTGAGTTTTCACCTCCATTCCCTTCCCAAATAAAAATATCTTCTTTCGTCAAAGGGCGCTTATCCATTAACCACAAAAAACCATTGAGCTTAAACTGATCAGCTGGAATTTCATCGGGAGGATAGAGTTTAGCTTTTGGTTCTTCCTTATAAGTAATGGTTTCCAACTGATTATTTTTCATATAAATAAGCATGTCTTTTGCAGCAATTCTAGTCATGCCAATAGGCGTTTGGTCTTCCTCCCAAAGAAAATATATTGTTTCTGAATTACCTTCAATGCGCAACTTACGTAGATCATTATCAATAAACCAACCCACCATAGTATTTCCCTTAATCTGATTGAAATATTTAGGATCGATAGTATCTTGAGAAACGAGAAAAACATTTTTCTTAAACACGACCGAGTCCATCTCTCCCTCGTGAGTCACCAACTGAATCTCATCAGCTTTAAACTGATTACCCTCATACCAAAGAACAGGCTCATTATAAAAATATACGGTAGAATCTTTCATTTGATACACAAGAGAATCGCTCATCCCTTGAAAATCATCGCGAAAGAATTTCATATGACGATAAGCCAACAATCGTTCTACTTTATTAGTAGAATCGAGCAAAACTTTTAATGTATCGGCATGAATAAATAAAGAATCAAGATTATCAATTAAAATAGCTAAAGCACTATCCACCACAAAAGCAAATTGCTCTTTCTTTCTATAGTTTGCATAATTTCCTTTTATTACCATATGCTGAACAGTATCGGTAATCTGTACATTTTCAAACACTTCTGCAATTCCTGTAACTTTATCATAATACAAACTATCGCCCTGCAAAGTATTGGCTTTATCTTGCATAAAAGCATTCTTAATCAAACGAGTAAAATCATTTTGAGTATTATGAAAACCCGATTCGGCATACATATACGAACTGTCGCCAACTATAGTTGTTGGACCACTAAAATCCAAAGTTTTAAACTGAGTATGATAATTTAATGAATCGGTATTTAAGACATAATCCTTATTTACCAATACCACGCTGTCACGAAAAACAATTTCTTTAGCCTCGGTATAATAAAACCCTCTTTTACTAGTTAATACATTTGCCGAATCCACTACTTTTCCCCAAACAAAGTACTCCCCTACTTTTTCGTTACGACTATATTTTAACTCATCGGTATAAAGTGTAAGCTTAGTATCAAGCAATTTTACATTTTGATGTACTTCAGCAATACGAGTATTCCCATCATAATATAATTTATCGCCATACAAATGAAGTGTGTCATTCATTTGAATATGTACGTGACCAAAAGCATCAATACTATTTTTATCTCCGTAAAGATATGCGCTATCACACCATAAAACAGAGCCTTCGTGTTCTACTTCCACATCACCTATTAGTCGTTGTACATTATCACCCAATGTTTTATCATAAATTCCAACAGTAGCCTTACGGATATCTATTTTCTTGGTAGGAGCTTCTTCCTGAGCAACACCTTGAGTCAGAAACACGAATGAGATAAGTAAAATAAAGAGTATACGATTTGTTTTTATCATTATCGAAAAGCTAAACGACAGTTTCTTTTTTCGGAAATAATAGCGAGAAAAGAACAGCCAATGTAAAAGCAACGACAAAACTACCTAATCTTTCAGATATTCCACTAGGTTCTGCTAAAAAATTCTTCCAAATAATAGCAGAAGTAGTCCCTCCTATCAGAGAAGCAAAAACTCCGGCTTTAGAAAAGCGTTTCCAAAATAAAAGCAATAATACAGCCGGTCCAAAAGAAGAACCAATGCCGGCCCAAGCATATGAAACTAAACCATAAACGGTATCGGAAAACCAAAGCGCAATAAAAAAAGCAACTATACCAACAGTAACTACCAATAACCTATTTATCCAGAGCATCTGCTTTTGGCTACGTTTCTTTTTAGAAAGATCTTGAAATAAATCCTCACTAACGGCTGACGAGCAAACCATTAACTGCGAAGATGCTGTTGACATCATTGCCGAAACAGCACCTGAAAGGAGAATTCCAGCTAAAATGGGAGTTAATAAAAACATTACCATTACAGGTAATATTTGTTCTGCATCTTTAGCAAGAACGGCTGCACTATTTCCCAAAACACCATCTTTTACCAAGGCAAAACCAATAATCCCTATTCCAAAAGCACCAACATAAGCCAATAGAGTCCACACAATAGCTACCCACTTAGCAGTAACGGCGTCTTTAGAATCTTTAAGAGCCATCATTCGTGCTAAAAGCTGTGGTTGACCGGTATATCCAAATGCCCAACTCATTCCACTTACAATTAAAATAACAGCCGCAAAGCCACTTTTCCCGGCAGTTAAACTAACATATTCCGGACTAGCTTGAGAAAAGGCATTTGCAATATCAATATTATTTGAGGTAATAAAAAACAAGGCAACTATTGGAAGAACTATCAATGTGACAATCATTAAAATACCCTGAAAAACATCTGTTGCAACTACCGTGATAAATCCACCTAACATAGTATACAATGTCACCATAGCCGATCCAAGAATCATACCCCATAACGGATCCATACCAAAAGCTTCTTGAAACACTTTTCCTGCTCCACTATATTGAGCAGCAATATAAAAGAGAAAGAAAAATCCAATTATTGATGCCGACAAAACACCTATTGATTTTTCTGAGCCGGGAAATTTTTTAGTAAAAAGCGATGTTATTGTCAGAGCTCCTGTTTCTTCGGTAAGTTTTCGTAGAGGTTCTGCCATAAATGCCCAAATAAAAACAATACCGATAACACAACCAAGAGCTACCCATAAAGTACTATAACCATCTATAAAAGCATGACCGGTTAAGCCAAGTAGCAACCAAGACGATTCTCCGGTAGCCCTTTCGGAAATTGCCAAAGAAACTCCTGAAATCTTGTTTCCACCTAAAACAAAATCGGCATTAGATTTTGATTTTTTTGCCGAGTAAATAACTATCGCCGTTAAAACTGTTAAGTAAAGTACGAATACTACAAGCATAAGTGTTTATTTTGAGAATAGAAACAAAGGTAAAATAATTATGAATTTAGATAAAAGATGAAACGTTTTTATCAAAAAAAAGGCAACTGTTAATTAACAGTTGCCTTTTTGTCGGAGTGACAAGACTTGAACTTGCGACCCCTTGACCCCCAGTCAAGTGCGCTACCAACTGCGCCACACCCCGCTTTATTTAATACTAATTAAGACTGCAAATTTATGAAAATTTGTAAATAGCCAATTAAAAAATAAGAGCTTATTTATCCCAAAAGTTCTTTAACAATTGAAGAAACAGTTTTATTATCGGCTTTGCCTGCTAATGCTTTAGAAGCCATTCCCATAACGCGACCCATATCTTTCATTGAAGAAGCACCAATTTCCGAAACTATTGCTTCTACCTTAGATTTTATTTCTTCCAAACTCATTTGCTCAGGTAAATATTTTTCGATAATGCTTGCTTGAAATAGTTCATCTTCGGCCATTTCCGGACGCTCTTTGGCATACATTTGAGCAGATTCTTTACGTTGCTTTACTAATTTCTGTAAAAGTTGAATCTCAAGACTTTTTGGGATTTCTTCAGAATTAATATCTCCACCTGTTTTAATAAGCAAAAGCCCTGCTTTAATAGCACGTAAAGCTTCCAAAGTCTTTTTATCTTTAGCCAACATAGCTGTTTTTATGTCGGTATTTATTTGTATTTCTAAACTCATAACCTTTATTTTTCTTGAATTACAAAAGTACAAAAAAACCCGGTTTCCCGGGTTTTCTTTAATTATGGGTAAATACTAGTCTACATTGTCGTGGAGAAACTTATTATTAGATTTTATTTCTAGTCCATCCTTCCCGTCTGAAAGCGTAAAACGCGCAACTTCAGAGTCTTCAGACGGAATATTTTTGGAGAGGCTGATATTTTTTCTCTTATACGCAGGTATATTTTCCATTTCATCAATGTTTTGCTTACCGGTATAGGATAACTCACGCAACTTTCTTAGTCTCTCTTTATGTTTATTATCTTGAATCGGTTTTTTTACTTCGGGAATTATATTTTCTACTTTTACCTCTTTATCAATAGCTTCGGCTTTTATATCATCATTAATAAATGTTTCCGGCTGACTTTCTATTTCGCGGATTATAAGTTCCTTACTAGGTTCAAAGTCGAAACTACTAACATCTTTAACATTTTCTTTAGTATCTTCTAAATTAAATATCTTTTTTTCTGCTGATGCTGTTGTTTCAGAACTTTTAGATCTATCTATTAGCTCAATCTCATTAACAGTTTCAACAGCAGTTTCTGTATTTACTACCGCTTTCGGACTTACTGTTTCTCCATTTAGCTGAGTCACTTTTTTTACTAAAGAGACTTTCTCTACGGATGATGGACGATCAAAACCGGTAGCAATCAATGTTATACTAATACTTTTTTCGAGAGATGAATCTCTTCCACTACCCCAAATAATTTCGCATTCGCTACCCACCTGATCTTGAATAATTTCTGTAATTTCCGAAACTTCATCCATAGAAATTTCTTCATCACCGGACGAAATATACAGCAACATATTTTTAGCACCTTCAATATCATTATCGTTAAGTAATGGAGATGATAAAGCTTCTTCTGTTGCTAATGTAGCCCTATTTTCGCCTTCGGCTTTACCCGCACCCATTATAGCTACTCCACTATTTTTCATCACTGTTTTAACATCCTCAAAATCAACGTTAATATATCCTGTAACAGTAATAATCTCTGCAATTCCTTTGGCGGCTGTTGTTAACACATCATCGGCCTGACTAAAGGCTTCAGAAAGTGAAAGGTTACCAAACAACTCGCGTAGTTTATCATTATTTATAATAAGAATGGTATCTACATATTTTTTCAGTTCTTCTATTCCTTCTTTTGCTAATTCTGTACGTTTTCTACCTTCAAAAGCAAATGGCAAAGTAACAATGGCAACAGTTAGTATATCCAACTCTTTAGCTGCTTTTGCAATAACAGGAGCTGCTCCTGTACCTGTTCCACCACCCATTCCGGCAGTTATGAAAAGCATTTTAGTATTATCGCTTAACAACTCTTTAATATCTTCAATATTTTCTATAGCAGCATTTCGTCCAACAGCAGGTTTTGATCCTGCGCCTCTACCTTCGGTTAAGCTTGAACCTAATTGAATTTTTGTTGGAATAGGACTATCTTCCAAATGCTGATTATCCGTATTACACAAAAGAAAATCGACATCTTTAATTCCTTGTTTAAACATATGGTTTACGGCATTTCCACCACCACCACCAACGCCAAGGACTTTGATGATATTTGATTGATTTTTAGGCGAATCGAATTTTAACATAGTAAGGTTCTTTTAAAGTACTAATTTAGTTCTTAAAGGTACTTTCTTTAAGGGATACAAGCGTATTTATTAACAAATCTAGTGTTGATATCTGAGCAAAAAAAAACGGAGTAAAAACTCCGTTTTTTAACTTATATATTATATTCTTTTATTTTAAATCTTCGTTTTCGTTATCGAAAAAATCTTGTATTTTCTGAAAGAAACTTTTGTCATTTTTATGAAGCGGCTTTGTTTGTTCTTGCTGCTGCTCATTATTTGAAGTATCACGATTCTCAAAATCGTAACGTTCAAAACCTTCAATTACAAGACCTATACCGGTTGAATATGTTGGACTGGCTAATTCTTCGGGAGTTCCTTCGGCTAAATGCTCATTAGGATATCCTATTCTCGTGTCCATACCGGTCATAAACTCAGTAAGTTGTGCAAAATGTTTTAATAATGCTCCACCTCCGGTTAAAACAATACCTGCAATTAGTTTATTTTCGTAACCGGAATTTTTTATTTCAAAATAAACATGTTCAATAATTTCTTCTATTCTAGCCTGAATAATGCTTGCTAAGTTTTTTAGGGTTATTTCCTTTGGTGGACGACCACGTAAACCCGGTATTGCCACTACTTCTTCTTCTTTATTTTCGCTTGCTAAAGCAGAACCAAATTTAACTTTTAATTCTTCTGCATGCTTCTTAATAATAGAACAACCTTCTTTAACATCTTCGGTAACTACATCGCCACCAAAAGGGATTACAGCAGTATGGCGAATAATACCGTCATGAAATATTGCAACATCCGTAGTACCTCCACCAATATCAACCAAAGCTACACCCGCTTCTTTTTCTTCCTCACTTAAAACAGCTTTTGCCGAAGCAATAGGTTCAAGAATAAGATCTACTATATCTAAATTGCTTTTACGAACACACTTAAAAATATTTTTGGCAGCAGTAGTTTGTCCAATAATAATATGAAAATTAGCTTCCAAAGAATTTCCTAACATTCCTACCGGCTCACGTATTCCCGCTTCGCCATCGATAATATATTCCTGAGGAATAACGTCTATTATTTCTTCGCCCGGACTCATATTTAAGTTGCGCATACTTTCTAAGAGATCATCAACGTCTTTCTGATTTATTTCGTCATCAATATTCTTACGAATAATTATACCGCGATGCTGAAGACTTTTGATATGCTGTCCGGCTATTCCAACATTTACATAGTCGATTTTTACGTTAGATTTTGATTCTGCTTCTTCAATGGCTTTTTTTATTGATTGAACAGTATTTTCTATATTTGAAACAACTCCACGTTTTACACCAATAGATTCGGTTTTGCCGGATCCTAGAATTTCAATCTTACCGTATTCGTTACGACGACCTACAATAGCAGCAATTTTTGTTGTTCCTATATCTAATCCTACAATTATTATGTCAGAGGCTTCCATGATTTTATTTTTTTGTACAAACTACTTGGTTCTTGTATTTTAGATTAATCGATTTGTAAATATTCCAATTTATTTTTTCTTTTCCTTCGATGTAAAAAATCTTCAAACGTTTTAATTTATCATCTGCATTTTCAATATTCCCAAACTCAACAATACCAATGCCTACTTTAGGAATTAGCTCAAACTCCATATTTTGTTTTACATAAATTTGGTCAATCAATGCATTTAAAAATTTGTCTTTTTGAATTTTTGCAGCCAAGATATATATTTTTTTATAGATATCGGGCAAATCGGGGAGATCATTCTTACTTTGAGTAAAGTAGACATTGCTGAGTCTTGGTAAAGCACCACTAGCCAACAACAAACGCAAACTATGCTGAGATGATAAAGGCATTACTACTGTGTCTGTACCCAAATAAAAGTGCTGCTTTACTCTATTGTAAACACGTACTACAGCTTTTCGCTGATTAGCAATAATAAACACATCTCCATTAATATCAAAGTAAGCATCTTGATTTTGCAAATATGAAATCTGACTTGCATTTTTTTCAATTTCTTTTAAGTTGAGATTTTTTATCTTTTGACCTTCAATAGGGAGATAATTTTGTAATAATTCTGTGCGTAATTCTTCAACTGATGTTAACTGAAAATCATTGTTCTCGTCCTCTAATTCTATTTTCAACTCATTACAAGTAGTTTCTCCATTCTGATAAAGAGCATATATTGCAAATGCAGCTACTGCTAATACAGCAATAATCCAAAGGCCAATATTTAATATACGTTTAATCATTTAAAATTCTCTTTTATCTTATTAACCAAACGATCTATATCTCCGGCTCCCAAACTTATAATCACTTGTGGAGAAATACTTTTCAAATAGGGAATAAGCGCATTTCTTTGTAGAAGAATTTTATTCTTCATTGGAATCTTTTCAAGTAAAAGTTGACTATTAATACCAGGAATAGCTTTTTCCCTTGCGGGATAAATTTCGAGTAAAATCAATTGATCGAGCAAAGCAAGACTTTTTGCAAAATCATCTAAGAAGTCGCGCGTTCTGCTATATAAATGAGGCTGAAAAATACCTGTTATTTTTTTGTCGGGGAACAATGCTTTAACCGACTGAATACTTGCTTTAAGTTCTGTAGGATGATGGGCATAATCATCTAAATATATTAAATCTTCTCGTTTAATAATATACTCCATTCTTCTCTTAACACCTCGGAAGTTATAGAGTGCATTCTTAATTATCTCTGGATTCTCATCGCACAAATAAGCTAAAGCCGATGCTGCCAAAGCGTTTTCAACATTTAGTTTTCCGGGCATTTCTAATTGTACATTCTCAATTTTCAAATCCGGTCCTATAATTGTAAAATTGTAACGCCCTTCTTTTAACCAAAGATCAGCTATTCTAAAATCAGCTCTATCATCTTCTAAAGAATAGGTATAAACATCTACTTCTGTTTGAATATCTTTTTCTAAGCCTAATTTCACTAAAAGCTTTCCTTTAGGAGGAAGTAGATTTACAAATTCCTGAAAGCTTTTCTGCAAAGCCTGATGATTAGAGTAAATATCCAAATGATCGGCATCCATAGAGGTTATTACTGCCAGATCCGGAGAAAGCTGTAAAAATGAACGATCAAATTCATCGGCTTCTACGACTAAATTCTCACTATCTTCATTTATAATTAAGTTACTATTGTAGTTGCTTGCAATTCCTCCCAGAAAAGCATTGCATCCCATTTCTCCTTGATGTAAAATATGTGCTGTCATACTACTTACAGTAGTTTTACCATGAGTTCCGGCAATAGCAAGGCAATATTTATCACGACTAATTAAGCCTAAAACCTGACTACGTTTAAGCAAAACATATTCTTGTTCCCTGAAAAAGTTCAGCTCTTTATGCTCAGCAGGAATTGCAGGAGTGAAGATAACTAAGGTGTTCTCTTTGTTTAAAAAGCTTGGTAGTATTTGATTAATATCATCTTCAAAATGAATCTCAGCACCCTCTTCTTCAAGCTTTTCTGTTAAAGGAGAAGGCATACGATCATAACCGGCTACAACTTTATTGTTTGCCATAAAATACCTTGATAGAGCACTCATTCCTATGCCACCGATACCAATAAGGTAGATATGTGTAAACCTATTTAGATTCATTGTATTAATTTCAAAACTTCATTAGCAATTTCAATATCTGCCTCCGGTTTGGCAAACTGCTTTATGTTATTACTCAAAGATTTTAATTCTCCTTCATTTTTCAGCAAAGCTTTACAGCTTTCAAAAAGCTTATCTTCAGCCTCATCATTAGGAATTAAAATTGCTGCCTTTTTATCGGCTAAACTCCTTGCATTTTTTGTTTGATGGTCTTCCGCAGCCGAAGGAAGCGGAATAAAAATGCTTGCTTTTGCGGTAGCACATAATTCTGAAATGGCAATAGCTCCTGCACGTGAAATTACCAAATCGGCAGCGGCATAAGCTAAATCCATTTCGCTTATGAATTTATATGCTTTAATATGTTTAACAGCTGTTTCTGATATTTTATTCTGCGCATCGTCAATACCGGTAATCCCTGTTTGCCAAATCAACTGAAAATCGGCTTTTGCCCATAAATCAAAATTTAATAAAATGGCTTGATTAACCGAGCGTGCTCCTAAACTACCACCTACAAGCAGAATAGTTTTTTTATCGGTCGAAAGGTCAAAATGAGTTAAAGCCTTTTCTTTTTTACCTTCAATCTGAATAATATGCTTACGAATAGGATTGCCTGTTTCAATAATTTTATCAGCAGGAAAGAAACGTTCCATCTGAGGGTAAGCTACACAAATACTTTTAGCTTTATTTGCTAATAATTTGTTGGTAATACCCGGATAAGAATTTTGCTCTTGAATAAGTGCCGGAATACCAAAGCGACTGGACATATATAATGTTGGGCCGCTAGCAAAGCCACCAACTCCGACAGTTACATCGGGTTTAAATTTTTTAATTATCCGTGCAGCTTTCCATAGACTACTAATTAATTTAAAAGGAAACATTAAGTTTTTAAGACTTAGACTACGCTGAAAGCCACTAATCCATAATCCTTTAATTTCAAATCCGGCAGCAGGAACTTTTTCCATTTCCATCTTGTCTTTTGCTCCAATAAACAAGAATTCGCTTTGCGGATGTATTTTTTTTATAGCTTGAGCTATCGCGATAGCAGGAAATATATGACCGCCTGTTCCGCCACCACTAATCAAGACTTTTATATTTTTATTTTCCGCTATCATTTTTCTTCAATAGTATTAATTGGAGTCGGCTCAACAAGTTTCATATCTGCATTAGCTTTCACACTCTGAATCATTCCTAAAGCCATGGAAGTAAACACAAACGAAGTTCCTCCCGAACTTAAGAGAGGCAAGGGTTGGCCAGTTACAGGAAGTAGATTTACCGCAACGCCCATATTCACAAGTGCCTGAAAAACAATACTAAACATTAAACCAACGGCTAATAAAGAACCAAATATTGTTTGACTATGTTTTGCAATAACCAAGGCTCTGAAAAAAAGCGATACATATAGAATAATTATAAAAAACCCCACAAAAGTACCATACTCTTCTATAACTATAGCATAAATAAAATCAGACTGTGCCGAAGGCAAAAAAGCACGCTGACTACTTTTTCCGGGAAGTTTTCCAACAATGGGGTTAGAAGCAATTGCAATTTTTGCTTGAATAACTTGATAATCGGCATCAGGATCATCTGTTCTAAAATTTTCTATTCTGCTTACCCAAGTGTCAAATCTGGGTAATATATTGGAATTATATTTAACAAGAAGAAATAGAAAAGCTGCAATAATTATTCCACTTCCGGCAAGAGTTAAAAGATATTTTACTTTAACACTGCCTAAAATCATCATAAAAAAAGCAGATACAAAAATTAATGCGGCAGTTGAAAGGTTAGATTGTAAAATGAGTAAACTAACAATGAGTGTAGGGGCAAATACCTGAAACAACACATAATTAAGGATATTTTTATTTTCACGATATTTTTCAGGGAGTTTACTCAATGTTCTTGCTAAATACGTAAGCAATACAATTTTAGCAAAGTCAGAACTTTGAAAGCTTATATTTATACCCGGAATCATTAGCCAACGACTGGCATTATTGATATTGGTTCCCAAGATAATAGTGAGAAATAAAATTGGAATCACTAACCAAATTCCTAATTTACTTCCAATGCTGAAAAAGGAATATTTTATCTTATGCATCAGATACATAACTACAAAACCTATTACAATAATGCCTACTTGTTTAAACAAATAATGCAAGGCATTACCTTCTGTTTGTTTATAAGCAAGGTTACCCGAAGCACTATAAACAACAGCAAGTGAGATCATAGAGAGGGCTATATATATTCCCCATATAACCTTATCACCTTTAAGCTGTAGGCTTAATTTACTCATCTTTTACAGTTCGTTTACCGCATCAATAAATCTGTTTCCACGCTCTTCATAATCTTCAAAAAGATCGAAGCTGGCACAGGCTGGAGAAAGAAGAACAACCTCTCCGACTTCAGCAATCTTTTGTGCTTCTTCAACGGCTTCCGATGCGCTATACGTTTGGATAATATTTGGAACAAATTTTCCAAAATGTTGCATAATCTTCTGATTATCCAACCCTAAGCAGATAATGGCTTTTACACGATTTTGCACCAACTCATCAAGAGAGCTATAATCATTGCCTTTGTCTTTACCTCCTGCAATCCAAATTATAGGTCTTCTAATGCTGTCGAGCGCAAAATAAGTACTGTTTACATTAGTAGCCTTTGAATCGTTAATATATTCAACTCCGCCAATGGTAGCAACTGATTGCATGCGGTGACCAACATTTTGGAATTCGCTCAAAGAATCCTTAATGCTTTTATTTCTAATGTCTTGCAATTTCCCAACAACACCTGCCGCCATGGAATTATAGATGTTGTGTTTTCCCTGTAATGCTAGTTCTTTTAATGTCATAGTCAATTTGTCCTTAGTTATGTTAATATTTACTTTCTCATTTTTTAAATAAGCTCCTTCATCAAACACCTTTTCCCGAAGTGTAAATGGGATAAGCTTAATATTCAATTTTCGTTTTGCTAACTCCTGCATAATCACAGTATCGTCAGCATTGTATATCAGAAAATCAGAGGATGTCATATTTTGAATTATTCGGAATTTAGATTGTGTATAGTTTTCAAAACTATTATTGTATCTATCCAAATGATCGGGTGTGATATTGGTAAGTACGGCTATGTCGGCTTTAAATTCAAACATTCCATCGAGTTGAAAACTACTGATTTCCAATACGTAAGTATCGAAATCGTTTTCAGCTACTTGCCAAGCAAAGCTTTTTCCAATATTCCCTGCTAAACCTACATTTTTACCTGCATTCTTTAGGATGTGATGGATTAAAAGTGTAGTAGTTGTTTTTCCGTTACTTCCTGTAATACAAATCAATTTAGCATTAGTAAAACGAGCTGCAAATTCAATTTCAGAGATAATCGGAATCTTATTTTCGCGAATTATTTTAATCAACGAAATATGATCTGCTATGCCCGGGCTTTTTATCACCTCATCGGCACTTAATATCTCCGAAAGAGTATGTTGCTCCTCTTCGAATCTGATTTCATGATTTTTAAGAACTTTTTTGTAACTATCGCCAATTAAGTTTTTATCACTTAAAAAGACTTCATAGCCTTGTTTTGCTGCTAATATTGCTGCTCCTGTTCCGCTTTCGCCTCCGCCTAGAACAACAACTCTTTTCATCTACCTCAGTTTTAATGTGATTATACTCATCAAGGCTAACAGCATTCCTATGATGAAAAATCGCATAACTATTTTGGGCTCTGCATAACCCTTTTTTTGATAATGATGATGAAGTGGAGACATTAGAAAGACTCTCTTTCCTTCACCAAATCTTTTCCTTGTATATTTGAAATAAGCCACCTGAATCATAACAGACAAATTCTCCATTAAGAAAATGCCGGCCATTATTGGGATAAGAAATTCCTTGCGTATCAGAATGGCAAAAACAGCAATTATTCCTCCGATAGTCAGGCTTCCGGTATCACCCATAAAAACTTGTGCGGGGTAAGTGTTATACCACAAAAAGCCAATAGTAGCACCAACAAAAGCACTAATGAAAATTGTAAGTTCTCCCACATTTGGGATATACATTATGTCGAGATAATTAGAGAAAATCACATTACCGCTTACCCAAGCCAACAAGCCCAATGTTGATCCTACAATGGCAGAAGTTCCCGTTGCTAATCCATCTATACCATCGGTAAGATTTGCACCATTAGAAACTGCGGTTATTATTAAAATTACGATTGGAATAAAAATTAACCAAGCCCATTTATTTGCTTTTTCTCCTACCCAAGCAATAAGTAAAGCGTAATCGAAATTATTATTTTTAAAAAACGGAATAGTTGTTTGAGTGGAATGTATGGGCTTTGTAGTTATTTTAGTCGTGTTAATATTATAGGCATTTACCTGATTCTGAACTACAAGTCTATCTTCTATTGATGAAGCAGGAAGCTGTTCTCTAATAGTAATATCGGGATGGAAAAACATAGTTAATCCAATAACTATCCCTAAACTTACTTGACCAATAATTTTGAATCTTCCGGCAAGACCTTCTTTATTTTTCTTAAATACTTTGATGTAATCGTCGAGAAAGCCAATAAATCCAAGCCAAACAGTAGAAAATATCATTAAAATGATATAGATATTGTCGAGTTTAGTAAAAAGTAATACGGGAATTAAAATGGCTGCAATAATTATAAGACCACCCATAGTTGGAGTGCCTTTTTTCTCCATCTGCCCATCTAATCCCAAATCGCGAATACTTTCGCCAACTTGTTTTTTTTGCAAATAATCTATCAGGCTTCTGCCAAATATGATGGTAATTATCAGAGAAGTTATGGCAGACATAGCAGCTCGGAAAGAGATATATTGGAAAACTCCGGCTCCAGGTAAATTAAACTCACTATTCAGATATTCAAATAAATAATACAACATAACTTAGTGCGTTTTTTTAAATAGTTTGTTTATAATTTCTTTATCGTCAAAATGATGGCGAACGCCGTTTATTTCTTGGTAATTCTCGTGTCCTTTACCTGCTATTAGAATGACGTCTCCTTTTTGTGATAGAAAAAATGCTGTTTTAATGGCTTCCTCACGATTTGTTATTTGAAGGCTTCGTTTTTTTTGCTCTTCATTTAATCCTGTTTGCATATCTGCCAATATTGTTTCAGGATTTTCAGAACGCGGATTGTCCGAAGTCAGAATCAAGCGATTGCTCAACTGAGCTGCTATTCTTGCCATTTCCGGTCTTTTACTTTTATCACGATCGCCACCGGCACCAACAACGGTTATTATTTTACCATCCTCGCTTTGTAATTGATTAATGGTTTCGAGTACATTTTCTAAAGCATCAGGAGTATGTGCATAATCTACTATTGCAATAATCCCTTCAGGAGATTGTTGATAGTCAAAGCGTCCTGCTACGGATTCTAAATTAGATAAGGCAGGGAGGATTTCTTCTTCACTTTCGCCTAAAAGACGTGCCGTACCGTAAATGGCTAAAAGATTATAAGCATTGAATTTACCAACCAAACGGCAATAAATATCCTGCCCATCTATTTGCATATGCAAACCACTAATCTGATTTTCTATTATCCTAGCTTTAAAATCGGCAAGCTGTTTTATACTATAAGTTCGCTTTTGTGCCTTACAATTCTGAAGCATTATCATTCCATTCTTATCATCGACATTAGTCAATGCAAAAGCAGATTTTGCTAAACCATCAAAAAATGATTTCTTGGCTTTTATATATTCGGCAACAGTTTTATGAAAATCGAGATGGTCGTGAGTTAGATTAGTGAAAATTCCTCCATCAAATTCTAAACCTGCAATACGTTTTTGTGCTAAAGCATGACTACTAACCTCCATAAAACAATGAGAACAGTTTGCATCTACCATTTTGGCTAACAAAGCATTTATCTGAAGAGCATCTGCCGTAGTGTGAGTAGCTTTAAAAATCTTATTCTCGATTTTATTTTCTATGGTTGATAAAAGTCCGCAACCATAACCCAAATCAGTAAAAAGACTATGTAAAAGGCTGGCAGTAGTGGTTTTACCATTAGTACCGGTAACGCCAACCAACTTTAATTTCTTAGAAGGATTATTATACCATTTTGAAGCTAATAGTCCTAAACTTTCCTGACTATCATTTACCAGGATATAGCATATATCAGGATTTATTTTTTGGGGTACTTCTTCGCAAACAATACTATTAGCCCCTCTTTCAATAGCCTTTAAAATAAAATTATGCCCATCAACCTGAGTCCCCCGCATGGCAACAAATAAAAAGTCTTTTTCAACTTTTCTTGAATCGAAGGCTAAACCTAAAAGGGATAAATTTTTATCTCCTATCACTTTTATTGGCTTTATTCCCGATAATATGTTTTTTAGATTTTTCATATTATGAAGCTGATAAAGTGAGTGTGATAATATCTTTTTTATTAACCTTTGTTCCGGCTTTAACCGACTGTTCTACAACAAAGCCTTTACCTTTAATCTGACAATTCAAACCGATATTATCAAGAATAAATAAGGCGTCTTTGGCTGTCATTCCAATAAGGCGAGGAACGGTTTTCTGACGTATAATTCTACGACCAAACTTGATAGTATCTTGAGCAGATAGACAAACAACCCATTCCGCATCAAGATTGTTATTAGTTGCCACACTCATTTCCTTAAAAATGGTGTTATAATCTGTTTTATATCCGGTATGAGGACGAGGAAGCGTTACGTTTTTAGCGACATCAACATCCTCGACTAAATCAATATTAGAAGCAAAAATTTTATCGGAAATTTCTTTAAAAACTGGTGCAGCAACAGCACTACCGTAATAACTTTTTTCTTTGGGATCGTTAATTACAACTATACAAGAAAACTTAGGATTAGATGCCGGAAAATATCCTGCAAAAGAAGCTTTATAATTACTTTTATTATAGCCTTGATTATTTTGAGCAATCTGTGCCGTCCCTGTTTTTCCGGCGATAGTGTATGAGTTATTCCGAATATTTCTTGCCGTTCCACGAAGAACAACTCCTTCTAACATTTCTTGAAGAATATCAATAGTTTCTTTCGATGCTATTTTTTCGTTTAATACTTCCGGAGGGAATTCTTTTATACTTTGGTTTAGGTTTCTTATCTCCTTGATGAACATCGGCTTCATCATTTTTCCATCATTAGCAATGGCATTATAAAACGCAAGTGTTTGTAAAGGAGTTATTTGTAACTCGTATCCGTGAGCCATCCAAGGCAATGTTACCCCAGACCAAGATTTATCACTAGTATTTTTTATATAGGGTTTGCCTTCGCCTTTAATTGGAATGCCTAAAGGTTTGTTTAAACCAATTTTATATAATCCGTCAATAAATTTCTGTGGATTTTTTTGATAATTTTCGGTAATTATTTTAGCCATTCCTACATTTGACGACTCTTCAATTACTTCTTTAACACTAATAACTCCGTCTTTAATTCTATGCGCATCACGAATTGTTTGATTATAATAATGGATTATTCCATTTTCGGTATCTATGGTATCATTAACATCTATAACACCGTCTTCTAAAGCAACTAATATTGAAGCAAGCTTAAATGTTGATCCCGGCTCAGAGCTTTCTCCAATAGCATAATTATAATCCTCATAATAATTCCCATTAGCATCTACACCTAAATTGGCAATAGCAAGAACAGCTCCTGTCTGAACTTCCATAACAACTACGCTGCCATGCTTTGCATTATTCTTCTTTAAACTTCTGAGCAAAGCCGTTTCTGCTATATCCTGTATTTCAATATCAATAGTTGTTACAACATCATTACCATTCTTAGGCTCAATTTCGTTAGCAGGATCTATTGGCATCCAAACACCACCCGAAATTTTTTGCATCAAGCGAGTACCCTCGGTGCCTTTTAAATATTTATTAAAAGCACCTTCTATACCTACTTCATAAATTCCCTTTTCGTAATTGAAAATACCAACAGTTCTCTTCGCAAGCAGATTATAGGGTAAATCGCGTTTGTTTGTTTGTATGGTAATTAATCCGCCTTTATTCCTCCCTAAACGAAGAATAGGAAAAGTTTTTATTTTCTGATACTGATCGTAACTCAGATTTTTTGCTAATAAATAATAATGATTACCACTTTTTCTTGCCTCAATTATTCTATTCTTATAACTAACTGCACTTTTATCTTTTAAAAGACTACTCAAAGATTTTGCGAGACCATCGATATTTGCATAGAAAAAATCGTCAGTCTTATTAGAAATAGGATCAAAACGAATCTCGTATTTTGGAGTGGTAACAGCAAGAAGCTTATTGTTATGAGAATAAATATTCCCTCTTAAAGCATCTATTTTCACTTCTTTGGTACTATGCTGAATACCCATTTTTCTAAGCTTATCACCCTCTTTAAACTGAATATGTAACACCTTGGCAACAATGCCTAAGCCGAAAAACAAGATGACAAAATACATCAGGTATGAAGCCTTTAATATGCGAGTGTTATCATTCATTTCTTACTTATCTTCTTTCTTTACATAAATCTTCTTTGGCGGCTTAAGCGATTCCTTAAGTCCTAATTTTGCAACCTTATCAGCAATATTTGTTTGTCGTGTATTATCCATCAGCTTAGCTTTTACCGAAATGGATTTTATCCGCAGCTCTTTAACTTCTTCTTTATATTTTTCAATCTTGCGAACCGTAGATTGCGCCCAAAAAGTGTTGGAAATAAAAAGTATGATTAGAAACAACAGAAAAGCCATAAAGGGAAGCTCTTTAGCTGAACTTTCTTTTGAAAGAAAACTACCATCGAGCAAAGGCTTTACGTATGCATTCACAAAGCTTTTCTTCGCTTTCTTTGGTGCTTTTTTCGGCTCAGTATCGTCTTTAAATTCGTTCATAATTCCTTTCAGCTATGCGTAATTTAGCACTACGCGCACGACTATTTATTATTATTTCCTCTTCAGAAGCAGTATGTGGTTTTCGGGTTATACTTTTAAAAGGAGATATTACGTTTCCATAAAAATCTTTTTCCAACTCCCCTTCGAAATTGCCTGCCTTAATAAAATTCTTCACCAAACGATCTTCTAAGGAATGGTAGGCAAGAACAACTAATCGTCCACCGGGTTTTATCACATCAGTACATTGCTTTAAAAGGCTTTCCAAAGCATCAAGCTCTTCATTGACTTCAATTCTTAAAGCTTGGAAAACCTGAGCGTAAAATTTGTTTTCTCTATGTCGCGGGGCATGAGGAGCAAGACACGCTTTTAATTCATCAACGGTATTTACAGCGGCAATACTTCGTGCTTCTAAAATCCGTTTGCTTATGCTGTATGCATTTTTAAGCTCTCCGTAAAGACGAAAAACTCTAGTTAAATCTTCTAATGAATAAGTGTTGATAATAGTTGCTGCTGTTTGCTCATTTCTTTTATCCATACGAGCATCAAGTTCACCGTCATAGCGCGTAGAAAATCCACGTTCGGGTATATCAAACTGATGTGAGGAAACACCTAAATCAGCTATCAAACCATCAACTTTACTTGCTTGATGCAAACGGAGGAAATTTTTTAGATATTTAAAATTTTGATGAACAAGAGTAAACCTAGGATCATCAAACGCATTGACTAAGGCATCAGAATCCTGATCGAAAGCAATTAAACGACCGCCCTCCATCCTATCCAAGATAGTTCTAGAATGACCACCGCCACCAAAGGTAACATCAACATAAATGCCGCCCGGCTGAATATTCAGTCCGTCAACACTTTCTTTTAACATAACCGGATTATGATACATACACCTTTTTTTTACTACTCATCGTCGCTAGAGACATTTCCCATTACGTCTTCTGCAAGAGCACCAAAGTCAATGCTTGGATCGTTTAGAACCTCTTCATAAAGGTTTTTATCCCATATCTCTATCCGATTAACCGAAGAGGCTAAAACAATTTCCTTTTTGATCTCGCTAAACTTGACCAGATCTTTAGGAACGAGAATTCGTCCAGCATTGTCAATTTCCAATGTTCTAACTCCCGCCATAAACATTCTGATGAAATCAGTATTCTTCTTTACAAAGCGATTAAGTTTGTTTACGCCTGCTATTTCCTGATTCCACTCGCCCATAGGATAGAGTTCCAAACACTTTTGAAAAACACTTCTTTTAATGATAAAACCTTCGTTAAGAATGGGTTGTATTTGCTTTTTTAGGCCTGCCGGAAGCATTAAACGACCCTTAGCATCTACTTTACATTCATATGTTCCAATAAGATTTATCATCTACTCTTTGCTATTTGAGTGTAAAAATACGGTTATATTTACCACATTTTACCACATTTTACCACTTTGTTAATAAAAAGTTACATTTATTATCATAAAAAATGAATTTTGCGTATTTAAGATACGGATTATCAGCAGTTTAAATCCGAACAAATAGAGTAAAGCAAAGTGGAGATGTTTATAACTTCCAAGAGATATTGCTAAAAATTAAATACTATCTGTCTTTTAAGGAATTATTATTTAATTTTGAACTCGAATACGAGAAGTTTATGGAAAACACTGAAACAACAGTTAGAGATTTTATAGATGTAGAGCGAATAATAGCTTCAAAAAGCGAGAAAGCACTCAAATACACTCCTAATTTTATTATTGCATATTTAAAACGAATAGTACATCAGGATTATATAAATACATTTCTGGTAGAACAAAAAGATAAAGAAGGCTTAGATTTCGTCAGAGCTGTTCTTGATGAATTTGACATTAAACTCAATATACAAGGACTCGATAATATTGATAGAGAAAAAAGATATATCATTGCGGCTAATCACCCTATTGGAAGCATGGATGGAATTGCATTAATGGATGTGCTTGGTAAAGTTAGAGAAGACATTATTTTCCCTGTAAATGATTTATTGATGAATATACCCCATCTTCAAAAACTTTTTATCCCCATAAATAAACACGGAAGTAATATTGAAAATGCACGAATTATTGACCGTACTTTTGCTTCGAAAGTGATGATGCTTTATTTTCCTGCAGGTCTAGTTTCGAGGCGAAAAAAAGGTGTTATAGAAGATACCGAATGGAAAAAAACATTTATACGTAAATCTCGTGATTATAAACGCGATATAGTCCCTACTTATATCGAAGGTAGAGTTAGCTCGTTTTTTTATCGTTTAGCCAATTGGAGAGCCCGTTTAGGTATAAAAATAAATATAGAAATGCTCTATCTTGCCAACGAAATGTTTAAACAAAGAGGTAAAGAAATAAAAATTATTTTTGGCAAACCTATTCCTCATCAAACTTTTGATCGCTCAAAAAAAGATATTGAATGGGCTGCTTATGTAAAAAAGCAAGTTTATGCTATAAATAAAAAAGATTAAAAAAAGGAAGAGAAATGCAAAATATTATTCCAAAAGTAAGCAGAGCTTTACTTGACAAAGAACTAACTAAGGATATCTTTTTTACAGAAACCAATAATGGAGGAAATGAGCTTTATATTTTTTCAGCCCATAATCGACCAAACCTAATGCGTGAAGTTGCTCGTCTCAGAGAAATTACATTTCGTGAAGCCGGAGGAGGAACAGGAAAAGAGATGGATATGGATAGTTACGACACTTCGGAAGTTCCATTTCAACAACTTATAGTATGGAATCCTACAGATAAAGAGATTGTAGGTGGATACAGATTTATTTGCGGCAAAAAGATATCTATTATTAACGGAGAAGTAAAAAGTCCGACAACCGGTTTATTTAGGTTTTCTAAAGAATTTGTAAACGATTATCTTCCACAGTCTATTGAATTGGGACGATCTTTCGTTCAACCTAATTATCAACCTAATTTTAATCTTAGAAAAGGAATGTATTCTTTGGATAATTTATGGGATGGATTGGGAGCTATTTCTGTGGAACATCCTGAAATAAAATATCTATACGGCAAAATGACGATGTACACAGATTATAACATTTACGCAAGAGACACTCTACTTTATTTTTTACGTAATTTTTTCCCTGACAATAGGTCTTTAATTACACCACGTAAGGCCATAGAGTTAAAATATCCCGATTCTGAATTCGAAAAGATTTTTACGGGAACTACTTATGAAGAAAACTATAAAATTTTAGTTAGAACAGTACGTAAACATAAAGAAAATATACCTCCTTTATTTAATGCCTATATGAATCTATCGGCAAGCATGATGATTTTCGGGACGGCTGTAAATTATAATTTTGGCGAAGTAGAAGAAACCGGAATGTTAATTACCATTGATGATATTTATGAAAAGAAAAAACATCGGTATTTCAATAGTTACATAAAAAAATTACAAAAAAATATAAAATCCTTAAGGCATTATAGGTATGATCGTAAAAACAGCTGAATTTTTAGTTAGTAATAGTTATTACCAAAATTGCCCTAAACCCGACAAACCGGAATATGCCTTTATTGGACGATCAAATGTTGGAAAGTCATCCTTAATTAATAAAATTACCGGAATTAAAGGCTTGGCAAAAATATCGAGCAAACCCGGTAAAACACAGCTTATAAATCATTTTAGCATAAACGACGAGTGGTATTTAGTAGATTTACCCGGTTATGGATATGCCAATATTCCTGTTAAAATTAAAGCTAAATGGGAAACCATGATTAATGGGTATTTGCAAACTCGCAAAAATTTGCTAACGACTTTTGTGCTTATTGATGTGCGACATTCACCCCAAAAAAAAGATATAGAGTTTATTGAGAATTTAGCAGAATATCTAATTCCCTTTGCATTGATTTTTACAAAAGCCGATAAACTCACCAGCCGAAAACTGAAAGAAAATATAGCTGCTTATCGTAAATATCTTAGCGAAAACTGGGAAGAACTTCCTCCAAATTTTGTTACTTCATCAAAAACGGGATTGGGAGCCGAAGATATTCTTGATTTTATTGAGCAGACTAATAAGGTTTTTGTTAATCAATCAATATAGCTTTTATATCCTTTTCTTGCTCTTCCTAAATTGAGACCTAATAAAACACTATTTTGTAATAGATCCGTCGGACTTCAGCGTGAGCATTCGACTGAGAGAAATCACTTGCTTTTTAACACAGTTGAGCTGCTTTTTCTATCTTTGTAAAAAAAATTTGAATGAAATTTGAATTAAAAAAAACAGATGGCAACAGTAATGCCAGAGCGGGTGAAATAACTACAGATCACGGAAAAATACAAACGCCAATCTTTATGCCCGTAGGTACAGCCGGAGCTGTAAAAGCCGTCCATATACGCGATATAAAAGAAGATACTAAAGCTCAAATTATTCTTGGAAATACTTATCATCTGTATTTACGACCGGGAATGGAAGTAATAGAAGGTGCCGGAGGGCTACATAAATTTAATGGATGGGATAAGCCTATTTTAACCGATAGTGGAGGATATCAAGTTTATTCCCTTTCCGGAACACGAAAACTCACAGAAGAAGGCGTACTTTTCCAATCGCATATAGATGGATCCAGACATTTATTTACACCCGAAAAGGTAATGGATATTGAGCGTAGTATTGGAGCCGATATAATGATGGCTTTTGACGAATGCACACCTTACCCCTGCGATTATGATTATGCAAAACGTTCTATGGATCTTACCCATCGTTGGTTAGATCGTTGCGTTACACATTTTAATAATACCGATAATAAATATGGCCATAAACAAGCCCTATTTCCTATTGTTCAGGGAAGCACTTATAAAGATTTACGAAAAAAATCGGCTGAAACAATTGCATCATATAATGCAGATGGTAACGCCATTGGCGGCTTATCAGTTGGTGAACCTCACGAAATGATGTATGAGCATACCGACTTAGTTTGTTCTATTCTTCCAAAAGACAAGCCTCGTTATCTGATGGGTGTTGGAACTCCTGCAAATATTTTAGAAAGTATTGCTCTTGGAATAGATATGTTTGATTGTGTAATGCCTACCAGAAACGGAAGAAATGGAATGCTTTTTACCAGCGAAGGTATTATCAATATTAAAAACAAAAAATGGTATAAAGATTTTTCTCCCATCGACCCAAATGGATTATCCTTTGTAGATGAACAATATTCCAGAGCATACCTAAGGCATTTATTTGCCGCAAAAGAAGTTTTAGGCGGAATGATTGCCAGCTTACATAATTTACGTTTCTATTTATGGTTGGTTGATGAAGCAAGAAAGCATATCTTAGCCGGTGACTTTAGCTCATGGAAAAACGTAATGATAAAAAGGCTAACAACACGTCTCTAAGCAAATGAAGAAAATAGATTATTATATTATTA
>JAGGWH010000104.1 GCA_021157585.1 Bacteroidales bacterium
AAAATGTTGTTCCGACTGTGATTTGCTGGGCAAATAAATGATTCATTAATAAAAGGGATGCCGAAATTAAAAGTAGTTTTTTCATAATTATTGTGTTTTATGCTTGCTGGTAAACTAGTTTATATGTTTATAAAAGTTAAACTATACCACCCAAATGTGGGGAATATGTATATGTTTTATGTATTTATTATAACTCAAATTAGAGGGGTATATTAATGCTATACTCCCAAAGTTACAGTAATATTTTGTTTATTCAACAAAATGAGCAGTTTATTTAAAAAAACGATAAAACCCGAACATAAAAAAGGAGGGTTTTCCCTTTTAAAAACGCTGTGAACTTTCATCAGAACGAGCTAATAATAAATCAGATATAGCAAATATTCTCCGCATATTTAAGGAGTATATTGTGATCATTCTCCGCATACCGCATTTACTCACATTAACACAATGGGATTTTACTCATCAATCCCCAATTATAAAAAGCTATTATATTACATTAACATCTTGGGTTTAATGAGTATAATATAATAGTAATCAGTCGCATACAATTATTGTAATGACGAAAACTAAATATTTCTAATTTTTCTATTTACAAAAATATTTAATTATAGGTATAAATATTATAGCTGCCGGCAGGCTGTATGAGCGCGCATTATAGACTATTTTTTACTGTCAATTTTTTAATTTAAGCGTCTTTTAGAAAAACAGAGTATCTTTGCAGCAGGTTTATACCATTTTTGATTTCAATTAGTCACTACTCCACTTTGCTGCTTTAATAATAAATCTTTCACTCTGGCAAATTATTTCTCATTGAATTACGGATAGTCAGGCCGACATTAATTTATTTATAGCATAATTAGCAAAGTAGAATTTATGAAAAAACTAACATTAGGAGTTATTGGAACTTCAAGAAAAGAAGATGAAAAACGCGTACCAATTCATCCGGAACATTTATCACGTATACCGGAAGATATTAGGAAACAATTAATTTTTGAAAAGGGATATGGTATTCCTTTTGGTTTAGATGATGATTTTTTTATTTCTCAAACCGGAGGAGTTGCCTCTCGTCATGAATTATTGGCCGATTTAGGTTCGGTAATTATTGCGAAACCTGTATTAGCAGATTTACAAGAAATACGTGAAGGAGGTTTAATATGGGGTTATCCACATTCCGCACAACAACGTGATATTACGCAAGCTGCAATAGACCGAAAATTAACATTAATTGCATTTGAGGATATGTTTGTTTGGTCTCCTGATGGTCAAATAGGTAGACATACATTTTATAAGAATAATGAAATGGCAGGCTATTGTGCAGTTATTCATGCATTACAATTAAGGGGTATTGATGGCCATTATGGTAACCAACGAAAAGTAATTATTTTTAGTTTTGGGGCAGTTAGTCGCGGCGCTATTTATGCACTCAAAGCTCATGGTTTCAGAGATATTACAATTTGTATCCAAAGACCGGATTATGAGGTGCGTGAAGAAATTTTAGATGTTAATTATGTTCGTATCCGTAAAGGGAATAATGGTGAGGCCAGAATGGTAACTATTGAACACGATGGAACAGTTCGGCCTTTATCCGATTTAATCAGTGAATCTGAAATCATTATTAATGGCACCTATCAGGATACAGACAATCCAATCGATTTTGTCACGGAAGAAGAAAAAGATACTTTAAAATCAGGAAGTTTAATTATTGATGTAAGTTGCGACGAAGGTATGGGATTCTATTTTGCTAAGCCTACAACTTTTAAAACCCCAATTCTAAAGATCGATAGCATCGACTATTATGCAGTTGATCATACGCCAAGTTATCTATGGGAAAGTGCTTCAAGGTCGATTTCTGCAGCACTAATTATTTATCTACAAACAATTTTAGAAGGTCGTAAAAGTTGGATGAAAAACCCTACAATTCAAAAGGCTATCAATATTGATGATGGTGTGATTAAAAAAGAATCTGTTTTAACTTTTCAAAATCGTATGCAAAATTACCCACATGATTTTATAAAAAATTAACCGTCAGAACTATCAATTCTTGAGAATAAAGAATTTGAGCTCACTAATAATCAGTTAAATACGCTTGTTGATATATTGATTTTATCAACAATTGGGAGTTATTTTAGATTTATTGAAAATTAGAGCTTATTGAGCGACTTGCCCCGATTATTTTGGGGTTTAGCAGTCTGTGTAAGAAGCGTAGCAGATTCGAAGGTATTCGTTTTCGGTCGGCAAGACCGATAAAGAATCGTCAACTAAGTCGTACTAACAACTGCTGCTCCTATTACATATGATCCTTTTATAGAGAGTTATTTGTTAATTTTCATATCCAATGTGTTTTTCCCAACAGTATAAGCATATGAAGATGAAGGGATGTATTGAATATTTATTTTTCACTTCTCTATCTCTTTTCTTTCTCTCTTTTGAGTTTCATCTTTACTCAACTCCAAAGGCCAAAGCATTAAAAAGAAAGCATTAAAAAAAGCAAAATATGTCGCTCCCGATTGGGTTTCCAACACATCTTCAACAAGAAAAGAAAAGAAAATAGTTATAAAAAAGAGCCAATAAAACGGATTTTTAAAAGCAGCAATATAAACAGGGGGATAAAACAGTATAAAAAGGAAAAGAAAAAGACCAAAGACTCCAAAACTAAGCCAAAAACTTAAAAACTGATTATGCGGATGAAACCATAAATCTTTACTTAATTTGGTATTTATTTCCCTATAACCTTCTTGCATAATTGTAGTATTGTCGCCGCTACCGTAGCCAAAAAGGGAAGATTTCTTTATCATATGCCAACTGCTTTTCCAAAATTCTTGTCTCTGAGCTAAACTATAACCGGAAGGGTTATTGTTAATCCTTAATTGTTCCATCTCAAAAGCTAATTGCATTAAACGAACTTTAAATGCTGCTTTACTAACATAATTAATATTGGCAATACCATTTTCTATATTCAAAATATCCCTATCGGATAATTGACTAAATCCCAAACTGTCTTTACGTAAATCAAGAGATGTCAAATAACGAATAAGTGTTGTCTTTAGTTCTTGCCCTTTCCTATCCGTTCCATAAAAAGGAAATTCACTTTTGCTGCTCCACTGCTTATTTAACTCTTTTTCGCAAACATAGGCATAGATTCTTTTTCCGTTTTCTGTTAGTTCTTTTGGCTTATGGCTATAATAATTTCCTTGTGCTGTTTTTTTATCTAAGGGCAGGCTTTCTATTATTTCATCGTTCAAAAAAAGAGGCATTATAGAAGAAATTACAAAATAAGAAGCCGCAAATAGAGTAATGAAAAAGATAAATAAACTAAAGATAAATTTCTTGCCTTTGATTTGACTTAAAGTATAAATCCATAAAAATACTAAGGACAAAACAAAAATAATATAAGCCGATAAAGCACCCGTTTTCAGCATAAACACAAAAAGCCAAAGAACAATTAAAAAGGCTAAACCCTTGAGCCATATCTTTTTCCACTCATAAACAAGCAATAATAACAGACTGAAAATAGCCAAATTTATACTTAAACTAAATCGCATATGTTTTATAAACCTATCGGATAATATAGACTTAATATCTTTGCCCCAAATCCAATTTTCTACACTTACAAACAGACTTGCATATAGCACTCCGGCAATAAAAGCGATTAAAATCCAAATAGTTTTTTTCTTGGTAAACCGTGTTGAGCTACTAAAAAAGAAAGGCAAAAGTAATAAGGGTAGTTTTATTCGTAAGTCGTTAAACGCAGCTTCAAAATCGGCGGTATAAAGCAAGCCTACAAGATGTACAATAAATAATGAAGATAAAATAACAGCAATTCTATTACGAAAAAAGAGAGTGAGTTTTTCGCGATACCGTCCATCTAATATCCACAAACTTGCTAATGCAATTTGGCTCATACTCATTAGTAAACGAGATGTTGGAATAGCAAATGCCATTACTAAAAGAAAGAAAAAGAAAAATTCTTCGTAATAATTTTGTGATAATCTTGAAAGTATAAAACGGGGCTGCCGATTCATTATTTTTGTGGTCTTACTAGTGCTTGATAGGTATTTCTATCGCTTAAAACTTCAATAGCTTTTTGTACGGCTTCATCATTTCCTAAGCAAAGTCGTGCTGCGCCTTCGCGATAAAACTTATGAGTTAAGATTTCAAAACGCAAAATATTTTTTAGTTCTTGAACCGCCTGTGAGCTTTGCTGCTCCGAAAGCAATCTTTGTTGATTTTCGGCTTGCAGTAATAAATTTACTAACTCTTCTTGTCCTTTTTCATTCTCAATTTGTTTTCGCAAATCACGAACTTTCTTTTCTGTAGGGCTAACATAGCTGTAATTTCTTTCTGCAAGAAATTGTTTATAAGAATCTACAATCACATCATCAACAATAAAATTTTCATCAATCTCCTTACGGTTTTGTTTTGCAAAATACTCATTGGCAAACTCAAAAATAAAAAGTCGTTTATATTGATCAAGAAGTTGAGGATCGTTAACTTTTTTAATCATTTTAATATCGGGCGTAAGCCCTTTTCCTTCAAAGACTTCTCTTCCACTCAATGTGGTAAAGACTTCACTTGAAGCTTGTGATTCTTCGTTTTTAATACCTCTTCCGCTTGGCAATATAAAGCGTGCTATAGTAATTTTTAACTGAGCGTCGTAATTTAAAGGAACAACATTTTGCACCAATCCTTTTCCGTAAGTATTTTGTCCTATCAAAACAGCCCTATCAAAATCCTGAGCCGCTCCGGCCATTATTTCAGCTGCTGAAGCTGTTTGGTCATCGACTAAAAAAACCAATGGTATAGCAATATCTACAGCCGGACGTTGAGTACGGTAGATATATTCGCTCTTGGCCTGTTTACCTTCCGTTCTAACGAGTTCTAAACCACGTTGTAAAAATACATTTAAAGCATGAACGGCTTCTATTATTAAACCGCCTCCATTATCTCTCAAATCAATAATTAAACCTTTTGGATTTTCTTCTTTTAAATCGAGAAAAGCACTTAAGAACTCATTTGCAGCATTTAAAGTAAAAGATTGTAGGGAAATGTATGCAATAGAATTATCGAGCATAGTAGAAAATGCAACATTTCTTACCTTAATATTTTTACGAGTTAATAAATAATCTACCGAAGTTATTTCACCAAGTCTTTCAATACTTAACAAAAAAGGCTTTCCGGGTGTGCCTTTAAAAATAACACCAAGTTCTTTTTTTGTCATTTTTCTGGTGTCGTAACCATCAACTCTAAGTATTTTATCGCCTATTTGCAAACCCGCCTGATCGGCCGGCTGATCGGGCATAATGTTGGAAATATAAGCGTAGTCATTTTCGTTTTTTACAATTGCAAGTCCCACACCTCCGTACTTACCTGTACGTACATATTCAAAACTTTCTTTTTCTGCTTCGGGAATAAAAACAGTATACGGGTCTAATTCTGCCAATAAAGCATCAATAGCAGTTTTATTTAACTCAGAAAAATTTAATGTATCAATATACGACATCTTGAGTGTTTTGATAAGATTATTGTAAATCTCAAGATTCTTGGAATAATCAAATGCAATATCTTTATTTTGTGCGTTAAGTTTTAAACTTGATAAAACAAAGAAAAGTAAGAAGAGGAAAGCCGTTTTTTTTATCATAGGAATAAATATTGCCTTATATCTTTCATCAAATTTAATAAAAAAGAGTGAGGGTTATCGCTAAATGGCTTCTAATAATTCTAAAATGGACTTTATTTTTAAAAAACGTTCGTTATTTTGTTCATTATTAGTAACATTTTCGTGTATCCAAGTTGTGTGGTACGGAATATGAATGGCATAAGAACCCATAGCTAAAACGGGTAAGATATCTGATTTCACCGAATTACCTACCATTAAAAATTCATCGGGAGAAATTTCTAAACGCTCCAAGAGTTTTTGATAATCATCTTGGTTTTTATTACTCATTATTTCGATATGGTGAAAACATTTGGCTAAACCCGATTTTTTTAATTTTCGTTCCTGATCCAACAAATCGCCTTTAGTAGCCAAAACTAATTTTACACTTCTTTTATTTAAGTTTTCAAGAGTCAATCTAACTCCATCTAATAGTTTAATAGGTTTATTAATTAAAGCTTTACCCAAAGTTAAAATTTGATTGATAATTTCATTTTCGATTTTATCTTTAGTTATTTCTAAAGCCGTTTCTATCATCGAAAGCACAAAGCCTTTAACGCCATAACCATAGAGTTTAATATTTTGCGTTTCCGTTTTTAAGAGTATTTCGCTTACTTTTTCTTCCGGTAAATAATCTTTTAAAAGATGCGTAAACGCTCTTTCTGTTTCTCGATAATAAGTCTCATTTACCCAAAGCGTATCGTCAGCATCAAAAGCAATAATTTTAATTTTCGAGTTGATATTCATTTTTATCAATTTAGTTCTTATCAAGATACTTTATATCAAAAGTGTTCCTACACTCTGGGTTTCCACTTAATCTCTTCTCCACCAAGTTCTACGGCAAACTTACGAGCTAAAACAAATAAGAAATCCGAAAGGCGGTTCAAATATTTAATTGTTAAAGAATCTATATTAAATTCATTTGCCGCTTTAATTGTTTGGCGTTCGGCGCGTCGACAGATAGTACGGGCAATATGCGTATGCGAAGCCAAAATATGCCCCCCGGGCATAATAAAACTCGAAAGTTGAGGAAGAGTTTCATTCATTTTATCAATACTTTTTTCTAAAAGCTCTACATCGGTTTCAAATAACTTAGGCAAACTTTTAGATGATTCTTCGGAGTCGGCAGCAATCAGACTCTCGGCTGTAAACAACCTATCCTGTACCTCAAATAATAAATCACGTATATCTCCATCTTCCGACAAATCGCGTATTAAACCAATATAAGATTTTAGTTCATCAACCGTTCCGTAAGCTTCTATTCGCTGATGATATTTAGGAACGCGCTTTCCGCCAATTAAAGCCGTTTTACCTTTATCGCCTCCTTTGGTATATATTTTCCAGTCCATTATCAGTTTTTTTCTTTGTGCTAAATTAATGTATTTTCGTCGATGATGGTTTTGGATTTAAATTTTTAAGCTTCTATACTCAAAAAAGGCGTGAAAAATTTAATCAATTAATTCCGAGATTAAGATAAAATTTAGTGCTATATTTCAGGGTGTTTTTCAATAATCAAATTAATGACAACGTTTAAAAACAGACAATTTTATCAGTTTTGCGCTTATGGTTTTTTAAAAAACCTTCGGTTTTTCGACCCTTTTTTACTTCTATTTTTTCTTTCTAAAGGTTTTGATTATTTTGATATCGGGATGCTTTATGCTATTCGTGAAATGGGTTTTATTATAACCGAAATTCCCAGCGGTATTTTTGCTGATACTTTTGGGCGAAAAAAGACATTAATTATTTCTTATATCGCTTATCTGCTTTCGTTTTTAGGGTTTTATTTTGCACATTCTTTTGCCTTGGCTGCCACTGCAATGTTAGTTTTTTCTTTTGGCGAAAGCTTTCGTTCAGGGACGCATAAAGCACTTATTTTTACTTATTTAAAACATAAGGAATGGGATTCTTTAAAAACAGATTATTATGGAAACACCAGAGCCTGCTCCCAATTAGGCTCCGCCCTTTCTGCTACTCTTGCAGCTTTTATTGTTATTTTAAATGCCAATATTGAAACTATTTTTCTTTTTTCTACCATTCCTTATTTATTCGGACTGATTAACCTTAGTCTTTATCCTGCTTATTTAGACACTATTAATAAAAATGAATCTTTTAGTAAGCTTTGGAAAAAAGCATTACAGTTAAGCGTAGAAAGTTTGAAGGCATTTAAACAAAAGCAAATGGTTTTGGCAACATTTAATCTATCGTTTTACTCTGCTTATTATAAATCTGTAAAGGATTATTTTCAGGTACTTATTTTAAGTTTTAGTGCCGGCATTGTCTTTTTACCAAACTTTAATACTAATCAGCAAAATGCTATTTTTATTGGTATTGCTTATACTTTACTATTTCTTCTATCTTCTGTTGCATCAAAAAAATCACAAAAATTTCTATCGTTTTTTACTTCCGATAAAAGAGCTTTAAACTATAGTATTATTGTGGGTGTTTTGGTTGGTGGTTTTGCCGGTTTACTTTTATATTTCGATTTAAAACTAATTGCTGTCCTATTATTTTTCGGGATTTATATTATCGAAAACTTAAGAAAACCCATAGGTATTAGTCGGGTAATAAACTATTCTAATGAAAAAATAAACGCAACTATTTTATCCATAGGCTCACAAATTCAAGCTGCTATTACGGCTCTTTTAGCTTTATTTATCGGCTTTATTGCCGATTTATATTCTGTTAGTTTAGCTTTAATTTTGTCGGCTTTACTTTTGCTTTTACTATCACCGCTTTATTGGTTGAAAAAATAGATATTATTTTAAGCCTAAATAGTTTGATACAATTTCTGTATTTTTACAAAAGCACAATTTATACAGTCAGATACTGCAATTTACCAAAAGAAGAAAATTTATAGATTTACTCGAACAGAAATTCAAGAAATGAAAAAAACCACCGCAATTCTTCTTGCTGCCGGAAAATCGGAACGTTTTAAAAACAAGAAGTTAAAACCTTTTTTGCTTTTAAATAATAAGGCTGTCTACCGATATAGTTTAGATGTTTTTTTAGCCCACCATAAAATTGACACCATAATTTTAGTCCTCCCCGAAGACTTACTTTTATCCGAAAAAGAAAGATTTAAGAAAGAGGTATTACCAAAAACCGTAAAATTAATTGCCGGAGGAAAAACACGTTTTGAAAGTGTTAAAAACGCTTTAAGCATATTAAATGATTCGGCTGAAAACATACTTATTCACGATGCTGCCAGACCTTTTATAAACAATTTACTTATTGATAATTGTCTTTTAAAACTCAAACAAGAAAAAGCAGTTAGTTGTGCTATAAAATCAACAGATACTATAGTTTTTACTAATAAAGATAAACTTGCGGTATCCTATCCCGAAAGAGATAACATAATGCGTATTCAAACGCCACAAGCGTTTAAAACAGATATTTTAAAAACGGCATATTCTTTAGCAACAAAAGAAAGAAAAACAAATTTTACCGACGATAGTAGTCTTATTCAGTATTATAATCTTGCTTCCGTTTACTTAGTTTCCGGAAGCGAAGAAAACATAAAAATAACTTATACTGTAGATTTTCTTTTAGCAAAACAGCTTCTTGAAAAACCTTAATCCTTATTCTTTTTAAGCTTTAATTTTTATTTTACCTGCAATAATCTGACGCAATTCAGAAATAGCAACACGTTCTTGTTTCATGCTATCGCGATCACGAATTGTTACCATATTATCTTTCAGACTGTCATGATCAACGGTAATACAGAAAGGTGTTCCGATAGCATCTTGTCGACGATAGCGTTTTCCAATAGCATCTTTTTCTTCGTATTTACACATAAAATCATCCTGCAATTCTGCCATAATTTCGCGTGCTTTCTCAGGTAAACCGTCTTTTTTTAGTAAAGGCAAAATAGCTGCTTTTATAGGAGCCAATACTGGAGGAAGATTTAAAACAACACGTTCCGAACCATCTTCTAATTTCTCTTCTTTATAAGCCGTACTCAAGATTGCTAAAAACATACGATCTAATCCGATGGATGTTTCTACAACATAAGGCACATAACTTTCGTTAATTTCAGGATCGAAATAACGAAGTTTTTTACCGGTATATTCTTCGTGAGCTTTTAAATCAAAATCGGTACGCGAATGAATACCTTCAAGCTCTTTAAATCCCATAGGGAAATTAAATTCGATATCTGCCGCAGCATTAGCATAATGTGCTAATTTTTCATGATCATGGAAACGATAATTCTCTGCTTTCATTCCAAGAGAAAGATGCCACTTCATACGCTCGGATTTCCAATACTCATACCATTTTATTTCTTCGCCGGGGCGGACAAAAAATTGCATTTCCATTTGTTCAAACTCACGCATACGGAAAATAAATTGACGCGCAACAATCTCATTCCTAAATGCTTTTCCTGTTTGTGCAATTCCAAAAGGTATTTTCATGCGTCCTGTCTTTTGTACATTCAGGTAATTCACAAAAATACCTTGAGCCGTTTCCGGACGAAGATAAATTTCGTTTGCTCCTTCTGATGTAGATCCCATTTGAGTAGCAAACATCAAATTAAATTGCTTTACCTCCGTCCAGTTTTTAGAACCCGAAACAGGACAAGCAATTCCTAATTCCTCTATTAAAGCCTTAACATCCACTAAGTCATTTTTCTCTAAAGAACCATAAAGACGCTTGGAAATAACTTCCATTTTTTCTTTATTGGCAAGAACTCTTGGATTGGTACTTAAAAATTCTTCTTTGTTAAACGAGTCACCAAAACGTTTTTGCGCCTTAGCAACTTCTTTATTTATTTTTCCTTCAATTTTAGCCAAATAATCCTCAACCAAAACATCGGCACGATAGCGTTTTTTAGAGTCTTTATTATCAATCATCGGATCGTTAAAAGCATCCACATGACCGGAAGCCTTCCAAATTGTAGGGTGCATAAATATTGCAGAATCTAAACCAACAATATTTTCATTCATTTGCACCATGGCTTTCCACCAATAGTTTCGGATATTCTTTTTAAGCTCAACACCATTTTGAGCATAATCGTAAACGGCACTTAAGCCGTCGTATATTTCACTACTCTGAAAAACAAAGCCATACTCTTTAGCATGACTTATTATTTTCTTCAATTTATCTTCGTTATTTGTCATGCTGCAAAATTAGTACATTTGTTTTGATTGACAGCATCTTGTTTAGCTTTTGAAGCGATGAATTATAATAAATGCTCTTTATATTCTTTTGCTTTAACAATTATTGCCTGCTATTTTTTACTTTTGCTGAAGAAATAGAAACAAATGTTTAAAAAACAGATTCCAAACAGTATTACGGCACTAAACCTTCTTAGCGGTATTTTTGCTATTATAGCCACTTTTGAAGGGGTTTTACTTTGGGCAGGATTTTTTATTGCTTTAGGTGCTTTTTTTGATTTTTTTGATGGTATGTCAGCACGCTTACTCAAAATAAAGTCGAACATAGGTAAAGAAATGGATTCGCTTGCTGATTTAGTAAGCTTTGGAGTTGCTCCGGGATTTATTGCTTATCAGCTTATGCTACAAACCAATAACCTTCCTCAATGGATTTTATTTAATTATAATATTGCAGCATTTTTTGCTTTTATAATTCCTGTTTTTGCAGCTTTCCGTTTAGCTAAATTTAATATCGACACAAGACAAACTACAAGTTTTATTGGCTTGCCAACTCCGGCAAACGCCTTATTTTTTGCCTCACTCCCATTTATTCTAAGCGCAACTTATACTATTGATTTACCTATTTTCCAAAGCTGGATTTCAAACTATTGGTTTTTACTAATTATGGCATTTTTAATTAGCATTTTAATGGTAGCAGAACTTCCGCTATTCGCTCTAAAATTTTCCAATTTAAGCTGGCGCGATAATAAATTTAGATTTGTGTTTATAAGTCTTGCTATTGTATTGCTTATACTTTTACAGTTTACCGCTTTTCCAATAATTATTCTAATCTATATTGCTTTATCAATAGTGCAAAATAAATTTTCTACTAAATAAAAATCGAGTGTTAACTCAAATTGCCCAATTAAATCCAAAAATAATAAAGTGCTGATTAAACGGAAAAAAGGTTTCTGTTTCTATCCAGTCTGTTCCCATATCACTTGTTCCTCCACCAAAACCAAAACCCTCATCCTGAGCTGTTCCTAAAGTATGGCTTGTTAATGGACTTTCTTTTCGAGTTAATTGATAACGCAGAGAAAGGCTGACTCCATTTGTAAAAGCAAGGTTTAAAACCGCATCGGCTTTATATATTGTTTTGTCGGGCAGATTATAAACTATAGCTCCAAAATTTTCGTGAGTATTTTTTAAATCGCCATAAGTAAAAGCTGTTTCGCCCCACAATCTTGTGGTTAATTGCCCACCCACAGCAAGTTTATAAATCATTCTAGAGCTTTGATCTTCATTAAAAAAACGTAACTCGGGAGTAAAATACAAACTGTAATTTCCTTTTGGCAAGTAGCTTAATTTGGCATTTAGCTGTCGCTGACTAGTTTCGTTTAACCAAGAATAGCTCAAAGAAGCTGCTAAATCAAACAAGCCACTTCGTTTTACAACACCAAAACCAAGGAGTTGGTCGTTCCATTTTAAACTATTTATACTTCTTCCAAAATCAATATCAATACCCTGTTCTAATTCATATGCTGTGGTATCGTACATTATTTCGGTAAGGGTTAAAGATGTGTTAACATTATGAAAAAATGGTGTTATCATCAAGCCGGAAGCATTATAAATATTTACCGATAGAGCAAAATCAATTTGCTTGACAGTTAAATCCTCTTGCTCCAAATCTTTATCTTTAACTTTATACTGATGCTCTGATTGAATCCCCAAGCTGGTATAAGCAAGATTCACACTTACCGGTTTTGCCACATTTAGCAAAAGATTCATATTAAAATAGCTTTGTGACTTACGAGTAAATATTTCTGATAAATAAATTTCAGATGTAGAAGGAAGACTAATGTCTTTATCGTCGTAATCGGCAAAAGCAAAACCGGTTTCCATATAGATATTTCCTAAAGCGGAAAGATTTTCAGGCTTTATTTTCTTTCTTAAAGAAATAGGTAAATTGGCAGCATAAAGTCGTGCCACATTCTTCTGCCCCGAATACAGATATGCATAATATAAATACTCTTGTGCAATAGGATCGTTAGGAACAAAATCTATTGCTTTTTTATAATTTATTATAGCTTTTCGGTAATTTTTCTGATTTGCATAAGCTATACCTAAACGAATTCGCAAATAATAGAAATCAACACCTTTATCTAAAGCTTCGTTTGCTGTTGTAATTAATCCCGACCAATCCTTTTCTAAATATTGGTTATAGGTTTGTTCGCCATACAGAATTTTTAAATCGCTTTGCTGTGCATTTGCTGAAAAAAGAGAAAAAGTAAAAAAAGTAATTAGTAATAAGTAAGTCCTGTTCATGTTGTATATTCCGATTAAAAATGATTTGCTTGCAAAAATAGATAAAATGAATAAGACCAACAATAATACACCTCTGGCTGTTTAAATTAAACAAGCTCATTTACAAATGTGTTAAAAACTTATCTTTGTTCGCTGATGAAAACAGTATGCACAAAATGAAAAACAAATACGATGTAATAATTGTTGGAGCTGGACCGGGCGGTTTGGCTTGCGCCGAAGAATTAAAAAATAGTGCTTTAACTGTTTTACTACTTGAAAAAAATAGTATTGTCGGACCAAAAATTTGCGCCGGTGGTTTAACTCGTTTGGATGCTGATTTTGATTTACCCAAAAACAAAAGCAGAGAATTTAAAACTCAGCATATATTTTTTAACGGTAAAGAACATCAAATTAAATTAGCTTATCCCTTAAAAACTATCTCGCGAACCGATTTAGGACAATATCAATTGGAAAAACTCAAAAATGCAAATAATATTGATGTATACACTGATAACCGCGTTTTAGAAATAAAATCCAATTCTATAATTACTCAAAACGGGAAGATCAATTTTAAATATCTCGTGGGTGCCGATGGCTCAAACTCATTGGTGCGTAAATCATTAAAATTATCTTCTACTCAAAATATGGGTCTGTATTATAATCTTGATTTTGTTAGCAATAAGTTTGAATGGTATGTAAATACCAAAGATTGGGGCTCTGCTTATTTATGGGTTTTTCCACATCTAAAACATACAAATATTGGCTTTCATTTTAACCCAAAATTTATTTCGGGAAGTGAGGCAAAAAAGATCTTAGATAATTTCTTAGTAAAAAATAATTATAGCTTTAAAAAAGAAAACCTTAAAAGCGCTCCCTTAAATTACGACTATCAAGCTTATGCTTTTGGTACTGTGTTTTTAGTCGGCGATGCTGCCGGATTGGTATCTAAAGCAACAGGCGAAGGAATTGCTATGGCACTTACAAGCGGCAAAGAAATAGCACGTAAAATTTTAGACCCAAAATATACTACGCCCGAACTCAAATCTATTATTAAAATAGTACAACGGCACACTAAAATGATTAATCATTTTGATAAACACCCTCGTTTACAATCAAGTTTTTTCTACTTATTTTTAAAAATGATGAAAAGTCAGCATTTTCAAAGCTATTTTGGAAATTAAAAAAGCCGACTTCTTACAAAGAAGCCGGCTAAACTTTGGCTTATAAAAAACTAGTTTTCTTTTTTACTTAGGATAAGCATGTCGTTTACTACTATCTCCGTAGTATAACGCTTATTTCCGTCTTTGTCGTCGTAACTACCATAAACCAATTTCCCTGAAACCACAATTTCCATACCTTTCTTCAAATAATTATCGGCATAAGTTGCACTTCCATTCCATGCAATAATTTTATGCCACTGAGTATCCTCCACTTTATTTCCGTCTTTATCTTTATAATAATCGGAGGTGGCAAGAGAAAAGCGTGCTACTTTGGTTCCTGAATTTAAACTTTTTACTTCTGGATCTGCGCCTAAGCGGCCAATTAATTGGACTTGATTTCTTAAGTTTTTCATAATACTTGTTTTTTACTGATGATGGAATCCCGTTTGAATTCCTGTTGATGCAAAAGTATATTGGCAAGCAAATATTAGTCGGTTAATAAATATTTGTAGTCGGATATAAACGATTAAAAACGTTTTTCTTACTGATTATCTGTAATTTATGTTTTACAATAAAAAACGCTTTAAAAACTTTTTCTTGGTTTACTAATGTTTTTTCGTTTCTATAAACCTAGCCAACGGCTGACAGCGTGAAAGATTGGAATTCCAAAATATCCTAAGTTATGTCTACCGCCATTATCCGGCATTTCGGCATATTCTATACTAAAAAAGTATAAAGTTTTCTATAAATCGTCAATAATCTCTGCTATCGGATGTAAAACAGAAGCTCCAAGATTCATTGCACGATCGGGTGACCAGCCAAAAATTTCATCCGGCATATCTGCATTATCTTTAAATGGCATTTCCATTGTCATTGATAAGCAGCCGAATTTCTCACCTATAGCTTTTGAACAAACATTAAGATTTGCTTTTCCGGCTTCGTTTTTAGGATAGCCTTCTTTAGTCTGGAAATCGGGACTAATACGTTCCCAGCTTTCTGAAAATTTTTCATCAATCATTTTTAGGTGAGCGTTATAAGAAGGGATTCCTTCTATCGAAGAAATAAAATTATATGGTAAGGCTTCATCGCCATGAATATCAAGATTGAGATCCACACCCGTTAGCTCCATTGTTTTAAGAATATGATAAACCTCAGGAGCGGTTTCCGGATTAGGCTTTGCCCATTCGCGATTAAGGTTAACACCGGCAGCATTTGCTCTTAAATTACCAAGTAAAGATCCGTCGGGATTTATATTTGGGACTACGTAGAAAACAGCTTTCTCCAAAAGTTTACGAGAAAGCGGATCAGAATCATCTAATATACGATTTAAAAAACCTTCTACAAACCACTCTGCCATACTTTCACCCGGATGCTGACGAGCTATAATCCAAATTCGTTTTTTATTTTCCTCTTCATCATTACCAATTACAAGCATATCCAAATCACGACCCTGAACAGTTTGCCCAATATTTACTACCATAGCTTCGGGCGACATTTGTGCCGTACTTAATAAATTGAGGTGTTGGTCGTGCGAATAAGGCGCAAAATAAGCCAAATACACACTATTGTATTCAGGCATAAATTCAATAGTCAGCTTCTTTCCATCGTAAGAAGTTGGAACTCTAAACCAAGTAATTCTATCGTAAGAAACAACAGCTTGATAATCTTCCCAACCTTCGGGATAAGATGATTCCGAAGCATTTAAAATATTTATACTTAAATCTAAACCTTGCGCTTCCTGAATACGGAAATAAAACCACTGAAAGAATTCAGCATTGGTATCTTTTCGGATATTTAACTCAATATTTTGTGGATCGACAGCAGAAATAACTTCAATATTTCCGGCATCAAAAGCAGATGAAATATGCATAATTAATAGATTTGTTTTTAAACAAAGGTATTAATTAAATAGCAAAAAAGTATGAGTTTAAACCTTTGTATAAACAGTAAATATATTTGGATTTAAAAAGGGGTATACAAAATCCTCTGTTCCCTCAAAAATTCATTAATATTTTATGTTTATCAATAGTTCGTAATTACATCATCAGGAATTACTATCCAAGCAATAAGATAAACCAGTAAGCCAAATCCTGCAAAAATTACCGTTAGTGCCCAAATCAATCTAATAAGAACTTTGTCAATATTAAAATAGTCGCCCAATCCGGCACAAACACCACCAAAAACTCCTTCGCGTGATTTTCTATATAATTTCTTTGCTTCCATTATTTTCTCTTTTTAGTCCACCAATTAGCTGACAAATGTTTAACTGCTTTGTGAACTCTTCAATCAATAACTTTGATGCAAAATAAAAACCAAGGTTACAATATTGAATTATTTGATTTTGAGTTTCGCTCTGAAAAGTGTATCTTTAAAATTCCAAATATAGATTTCTCATTTATTTTTCGATGAAAGAAGAATTTTTACATTATCTATGGAGATTTCGTTTACTTCAGCCTTCGCTTTTTACTACTAATAACGAAAGTATTGAAGTAATAAATACCGGCTTGCATAATACAGATGCAGGACCGGATTTTATTCAAGCAAAAGTAAAAATAGCGGAGACCATTTGGGCAGGGAATGTTGAATTACATTTGCAGGCTTCCGACTGGAACAAACATAAACATCAAAAAGACAAAGCGTATAATAACACCATTTTACATGTAGTTTACAGTTGCGATATGGATGTTCGTTTAGAAAACGGAGAAACTATTCCCTGCTTAGAATTAAAGGGGAAATTTAAAGAGGATTTACTAAAAAAATATGAAGGATTTTTAAAATCGGAAAAGTGGATTCCCTGTAGTGGTCAACTGAACGATTTCCCGAAAATAAAACTAAATGCTTTATATTCTCGTTTGAGTATTGAGCGTTTGGAAGACAAATCTCAAACTATTCTTAATCGTTTAGAAAAGAATAAAAACGACTGGGAAGAAACATTTTATCAGGTCTTAGCCGGAGGTTTTGGTTTAAAAATAAATCAAGATGTTTTTATTCGATTAGCCGAATCCTTACCTCTGAAAAAAGTTTTATATCAACACAATAAAATATTTCAGATTGAAGCTTTGCTCTTTGGGCAAGCAGGTTTACTTTACTCAAATCCTTTTGTAGATGAATATCCTATTAGTTTGAAAAAAGAATACACTTATCTCGCAAAAAAATATCAGCTTAACAGTTTACAGGGACATCTTTGGAAATACCTTCGTTTACGACCATATAATTTCCCAACTTTACGTATTGCACAATTTTCAGCTTTGCTTTTTGCTCATAAAAACTTATTCTCAAAAATTATTGAAAGTGCGAAAATAGAAGATCTTTATCGCCTATTTAACGTTAAAGCATCATCCTATTGGGATAGTCATTATATTTGGGATAAACACACAGATACACATCCCAAGAAATTGAGTAAAAACAGGATCAATCTTTTGTTAATCAATGTTATAATCCCATTTATGTTTCTTTATGGAAAAGAACGAAATAAAGAATTCCTGATTGAAAAAGCATTAGAATTTCTGAATTTAATTCCTGCCGAGAATAATAAAGCAACAAAGAATTTTGGGCAAGAAGGCTTGGTTTTTAAATCTGCTTTTCAAACACAGGCACTAATTCAACTTAAAACAAAATATTGCGACACAAAAAAATGTCTTGAATGTCCGATAGGAAACCATTTATTAAAGTAAATTTGAGTAGTTTAGTTCGGAAGAACAGTTTTGGTTAAATCCTTGTATTTCTTTAATATTGCAATTAAATAATTAATATTTGAACCCGTGTCTCAACATGCCTCATTAAATAGATTGTTTTACGCTGCAATTGCAATTGCAACAGTTTTATTAACAGGAACAATTGGTTTTATGTATTTTGAGGGCGACAGCTTTTTAGATTCTGTTTTTTTATCAATTATTACTCTTTCAACTGTAGGATATAGCCTTCTTCATGAGTTAACAAATGAAGGAAAAATATTTACCATATTTTTAATTTTTATTAGCTTAGCTGTTTATGCATATTCAATTTCTATTATTACTTCGTATTTTGTTGAAGGTAATATGGAAAAATTAATACGAGGTAGAATTCATAAAAAAAGCAAAAAGATGAAAGATCATACAATTGTTTGCGGTTATGGCCGAATAGGTAAGCAAGTTACCGAAGAATTATTAGCATATAACATACCTTTTTTAGTAATTGATGAAAAAACAGAAGTTATCTCAAACGATACTAACGAAAAAGTAATATTTGTTGAAGGTGATGCTACAAACGATGATGTTTTATTAAAAGCAGGCATCGAAAATGCTAAAACTTTAATATCGGCTCTGCCTCTTGATGCCGATAATCTTTATATTTCCCTCTCGTCAAGATCCCTTAACAAAAACATAACCGTTATCAGTCGTGGCTCTGACGAAAGCGCAGAAAAAAAGCTATATCTTGCCGGAGCCGATCATGTTATTCTTCCTGAAAAAGTAGGGGGTGCTCATATGGCAAAACTTGTAACCAGAAAAAATGTTGTTGAGTTTTTAGACCATCTATCGTATAGAGGAGATTCTTTAACAAATTTAGAAGAGATTGATTATATGGATTTACCAGAAGAATATCATAATAAGACAATACTCGAAATAGGAATACGAAAAAAATCAGGAGCTAACATTGTAGGTTTTAAAACATCTAAAGGAGAATTTATTATTAATCCAACACCTGATGTAAAAATAGAAATTGGCTCTACACTTTTTGTTTTGGGAACTCCTGAACAAATAAAATCTTTAAGAAAATAATATTGCTATGGTTAAATCCATTTTAGTTCCAACCGATTTCTCATTAATAAGCGAAAATGCAATAACGCATGCTGCCGGAATTGCTCAACAAACAGGAGCTAATTTAATTTTGACACATGTTATCAATAGCGATACTCGTGCTTATCTAAAGAAAAACAAAGAAAGTAAAGATCTCGTTTCAGAATACCTTAAAGATTATCAGAAACAACTAAGAAACGATTTTAATATTAGAGCAGATATTAGGGTGCTTGAAGGAAAAATAACAGAGCAAATTCCTATTTTAGTAAGCGAGCTGGGAATTGATTTACTCATGTTTGGAACGCATGGTAAAAAAGGAATGCAGATTATAACAGGCAGTCAGGCTTTAAAACTTATTAATGCCGTTAGTATTCCTGTTTTTGTAGTTCAAAAAAGAGGTTTTGAAGAAGGATATAAAACAATTGTCTTTCCGGTAAATACCTCAACCGAGTATAAAACTAAATTAAAATGGACTCTGTTTGTCGCCAAAAGCTTTAATGCAACAGTTAAGCTATTTATTTATAACGAAACAAGGGCAAAAGTAAAAGCTAAAATGGAAGAAGTATTGATAAATATTCGGGATACTTTTTTAGCACATAAAATTAATTTTACTGAAGATATTGCCGAATTTAAAGCCGATTTTCCTAAACAAATTATGGAATTTTCCATTTCAAACAGTGCTCAATTAATAGTTATAAAAGTAGATAACGATGAGTTTGAGCCTTCTTTTATCATAGGTTCTCCCGAAGAGAAAATACTATTTAATACAGCACAAATACCTATTTTTTGTGTGCAAAAACAACTATAAAACCAAGTATAATGGCAAAAAAACTTATTTTAAGTACTCTTTTACTTCTATTTATATTTACCTACAATACTGTTTTTGCACAAGACACTACCAATCAGTCAAATAATATTGAAAAAATAAAAGAGGAGACTACAAGCGATAAAATCAATTCCTTTTTCGAACCAATAGTTGCTAAAATGGCAACGGTATTATTTTTCGATCCTTTTGAAGCCCTCGGATTACACGATCCTGTAATTTATGATGAAAAAGGAAATCCGGTATTAGATCAAGCCGGAAATCCGGTTAAAAGTCATATTCCTATGATTGTTGCTTGGCTTATTATGGGAGCTTTATTTTTTACTGTTTATATGAGATTTATCAATTTTCGCGGATTTAAACACGCTCTTGATATTGTACGCGGAAAATTTGATAATCCCGAAGATTCCGGTGAAGTTACCCACTTTCAGGCTCTCACAACAGCTCTTTCAGCAACTGTTGGATTAGGAAATATTGCCAGCGTTGCTATTGCAATAGTAATTGGAGGTCCGGGAGCAACTTTTTGGATGATTTTAGCCGGTTTATTGGGTATGTCAACAAAATTTGTAGAATGTACTTTAGGTGTAAAATACCGTAAGATTGATATTTTTGGTCAAGTCTCCGGCGGTCCGATGTACTATCTTTATATGGGAATGAAAAACAGGGGAATGAAATGGTTGGGAGCTATTTTAGCTGTTGTTTTTGCTGTTTTAGCAATAGGAGGTTCTTTTGGTGGCGGAAATATGTTTCAAGCAAATCAAGCCTTTGCTCAACTTAAAACCATTTATCCCGCAATAAGCGATTACGGTTGGGTTTTTGGAACAGTATTAGCCATAATGGTAGGTCTGGTAATTGTTGGCGGTATTAAAAGTATTGCTCATGTTACAGATAAGATAGTTCCATTTATGGCAGCCTTATATGTTGGAACAGCACTGATTATTATTTTTATGAATATTGACCGAACGGGAGAAGCGTTTCGTTTGATTTTTGAAGGTGCTTTTTCTCCAACAGCAATGAAAGGTGGTTTTATTGGCGTGTTAATTGTCGGGTTTCAAAGAGCATCATTTTCTAATGAAGCCGGAGCCGGATCGGCAGCTATTGCTCACTCTGCCGTAAAAACCGACGAGCCTATCAGCGAGGGTTTTGTTGCGCTTCTTGAACCTTTTGTAGATACTGTTGTGATTTGTACAATGACGGCTTTGGTAATTATTTTTACCGGCAGCTATTTAAATCCCGACAACTTAGAAGGAGCAGAATTAACATCTCAAGCCTTTGGCACAGTTTTTTCCTGGTTTCCTTACCTTTTGGTTGTAGCAATATTCTTATTTGCTTTTTCAACTATGATTAGCTGGTCTTATTATGGATTAAAAAGCTTTGACTATTTGTTTGGTGGTATGTCAGAAAAATGGTTTGGCACACGTAAATATGCTGCAAATTTTTATCGTATATTGTTCCTGATATTTATTGTCATAGGTTCTTCATCAACAATGGGAGCTGTTACCGACTTTTCTGATATGATGATTTTAAGTATGGGATTACCTAATATATTAGGATTAATTATTATGGCTCCCGAAGTAAAACGCGATCTGAAAGACTATTTGGCAAGGGTAAAAAGTGGAGAAATAAAAAGATATAAATAAAACTATAATTTTGTCGTTTTAGAAATGATGCAAATAAATATAAAATTAATACTTCGTGTTATAACACTTAGCCTTTTTCTCGGGCTTTCTTCCGTGAGCTATGCTCAAGAATGGGGAACAGTAGAAAAATCAGAAATAACAGAGCAGATAGGGAATCAAGTTTTTTATCTGCATACAATTGCAAAAGGGAATACTTTTTATAGCCTTGCCAAAGTGTATGGAGTAACAACCGACGAAATAAAAACTGCTAATCCTGATTTGGATAATGAACTAAAATTAGGAGCTGTTATTCTAATCCCTAAAGCCGATATAGCAGAAGTTAAAACATCATCAAGCCCAACAGTATCTTACGATAACTATTTCTTTCATATTGTAAAACAGGGTGAATCGCTATTTTCTATTGCTAAGATATTTGATGTAACAGTTGAAGATATAGTTAATATTAATAAACTTAACTCTACCAATATCTCTCCCGGATTTCATTTAAAAATCCCTGAAATAGAATACAAGACGACACTAATAACTAAGAAAACGGAAGTTCCGCAAGCAACAAAAAAGTTAAGCTATTTTGAATATACCGTTCAAGCTAAAGAAACCTTATTTAGTATTGCTAAGCGATATGGAATAGGCTTAGAAACGCTTAAATATATCAATAACTTTTCCGGCAACGACATTAAACCGGGGCAAATTGTATTAATTCCTAAGGTTGTATTAAATAAAAAGCCACAGGAAAGAAAAACATATATTATTCATCAAGTACAACCAAAAGAAGGTTTGTATGGTATTGCCCGAAAATATGGTGTTAATATCAATCAAATAAAAGCAATTAACCCTGGATTGACAGATGCTATTTCTATTGGTCAAAACATTAAAATTCCACGACAACCAAATGAAAAGGGCTTTATTGAACATAAAGTAACCGATAGAAAAGAAAAGTTATCCAGTATTGCTCGTGAATACGAAATTTCTGTACATAATTTAAAAAAGCTAAATCCTAATGCTCCAACAAAAGTCCGTCGGGGAGAAACCATTTTTATTCCCTTAGATTTTATTGATAAAAAAGAAGAGGAAATAACTGAAGAACCGTTTGAAACTAAGAAAGATATTGAATTTGAACAGGAAATATATACTCAAAACACACATCGCGTTTTTAACGTTGCTTTGATGCTCCCTTTGTATTTATCAGACGTTGATAGCTTATTAGATATGGATCGTGGCGAACTATTAGCTAAACGTTATGAGACCCGAGCTTTTCGATTTTTGGAATTCTATGAAGGAGCACAAATTGCCGTTGATAGTCTGAGACAGTTAGGAATGCAAATAAATTTTCGTGTTTACGATGTGAATGATGATAAAATAGAAACAGCATTGCTTTTACAAGACCCTAGTTTACGTGATATGGATTTGATAGTAAGCCTCCTGTTCAGTCGTAGCTTTGCTTTGGTTTCCGAATTTAGTAAAGAATATCATATTCCACTTGTAAATGCACTTTCAACGCGCAGACAAGTTATCTATGAAAATCCTTATGTTTTTAAGATGATTCCAAAACCAAATGCGTTATATCATAGTGTTGCCGATTTTGTTGGACAAAATATGTCGGAATATAATACCATAATTGTGAGAAATAATCCATATCAATTATCTAATGAGTACAATTTAATTTCCGGTCTTCTGAAAGAGCAGGTAAAAGAAAAGTCCTATTTCTTAAACGCTTATGCTTTACAAAAAATAGATAAATATATGGAAGACAAGCAAGAGACATATCTTGATACTTTACGTTATGAATTAGAGAAAATTGAAACTGCATTTGTTTTAGATAGTGTAATTGCTCATCCTTTTGATACAACTTGGGTAAACAATTCTATAAATACAGTTATTTATTCTGCTGATAGTTTGTCCGGAATTATGAATAATGCTTCTCTTTTTCGCGATAATTTAATTGTTGCTATGGGTAGCGACGAAGTTTTTGCTATAGAATTGTTTACCAAACTGAATTTTGTACGCGATTCCTTAAATATAAAAGTAATTGGCTTGCCAGACGACTGGCACAGTTTTATGAATTTAGATGTAGATTATTCTCAGCCATTTAGTTTGCGAGTAGCAAGCGAAAATTTTGTTGATTATACTTCTGAAGACGTAAACCGTTTTATTTATAAATTCCAAAAACAATATAATAAAATTCCGGAAGTTGAAACTTATTCATTTCTTGGATATGATGCTACTTTTTATTTTCTACAGGCTCTTTTCCATTTTGGCGACGATATGTTAGAAAATATTCCTGATTTTCGTATTCCTTTACTTCAAAACCAATTGCATTTTGAAAAGCAAAATAACGGAGGTTTTGAAAATATTTACTGGAATTTGTACCGACAAGAGAACTATACATACAAAATAGAAAAGTGATTTTACCTGTATAAAAAATAGCTGTAAAATTATAAAGAATTTTTACCTAAAAATTGCTTTTGAAATATAATAAGCAAGCCCACACCTATTGATATTGCAGAATCGGCAATATTAAAAATAGGACGGAAAAACAAGAAATCAGATCCGCCTAAATAAGGAATCCATTCAGGCCATATTCCGTTAATAAGAGGAAAATAAAACATATCAACTACCTGTCCGTGTAAAAAACTACTATAACCGCCTTCGGCAGGTAAAAAAACGGCTTTATGATAAAATGTGCTTTCGCTAAATACCAAACCATAAAAAGCACTATCAATAATATTACCTAAAGCACCGGCAAAAATAAGAGATAGGCTAATAATTAAGCCATTATTTTCTTTACGCTTAATACAACGCCAAAGATACCATCCGATTGCTAATATGGCAATAATTCTGAAAACGCTTAAAAATAGTTTCCCATAAGAGAACCCTAATTCAAAGCCAAAAGCCATACCGTTATTTTCGGTAAAATGAAGATAAGCCCAATTTCCAAAAAGAGCCACTTCTTCACCCAATAAGAAATTAGTTTTTATCCAAATTTTAAGAACTTGATCTAAAAATAGTACCAGTAAAATTATGAAGATAGATTTTTTCAAGTGCCGGTATTTTTAGGCATAAACAAAAAGGTCGTTTCTTATGGTTTAATATTTTCTTAAATAGAAACGACCTGTAATTTCTTCTACTATCTATCTGGAAACCGGACGATTTAGCTTAGCTTCAATAGATAAAGTAGCATGAGGTACGCTTTTTAGACGTTCCTTAGAAATAAGTTTTCCCGTTTCGCGACAAATACCATAAGATTTATTTTCTATGCGTATTAAGGCTTTTTCGAGTGAAGAAATAAATTTCTCCTGACGATTGGCAAGTTTACTGTTTTCCTCTTTCGACATTACGGCATTACCCTCTTCCAACACTTTAAATGTAGGCGAGGTATCGTTAGTGTCGTGATCGTTTTTATTTGTATACGCGTCAGTCAACATTATAAGATCAGCCTTGGCTTTTTCTAACTTAGAGAGGATGATTTCCTTAAACTCCTCTAATTCTTCATCGGAGTATCTGGTTATAACAGATTTTGTTGTTTTAGTCATGGCTCTATATTTTTATTTGTAAATAGTGTCCTTTTTATATTTTCTTAATATCTATAAATACCGATACCGATTCAGTCAATTCTATGCTGTCTGAACCATCTTGCAGTTTGTCAGAAAGTTTCAAGGACTCTGTTAACGTTTCCGAGCAAATATAAGAAAAATTATTTTCAATTGCAGCATCAAAATCAGGATGTTTTTGCAATATCACCTGTATTTTATCGGTAACCTCAAATCCTTTTTCTTTACGTAGATTTTGTATCTTATTAATTAGGTCGCGAGCTTTCCCTTCTTGTACCAAATCTTCGGTTAATGTTGTATCCAAAGCAACGGTATAAACTCCTGAATTAGCAATTAACCAACCGGGGATATCTTGAGTTGAAATCTCAACATCTTCTATACCTATTTCAATAGTTTCATCTGCCAAAGGCAAAGAATAAACTCCTGTTTTTTCAAGTGTTTTAATACCTTCCTGATCTATCTGCATAATGGCAGCCGAAATTTGCTTCATTAGTTTGCCGTATTTTGGACCCAGGCTTTTAAAATTAGCCTTGATTTTTTTTACCAATAAAGAAGAATCTTCCGGCATAAACTCAAGCGTTTTTACATTTACTTCCGATAGTATAAGCTCTTTGATTTTATCCATCTGTTCTTTGAATTTCTCATTTAAAACAGGAATCATCAACTTATTTAATGGTTGGCGAACACGTAAATGGTTTTTCTTACGAAGCGACAAAACCATTGAAGAAAATATCTGTGCCATCTCCATACGTTCTTCCAAATCTTTATCAATTAAATCTAAATCAGCAACAGGCATATACGTTAAATGAACAGATTCTTCTTGATGCTTTTTGCTTACTTTATTTAGATCGAGGAATAGCTTTTCACTATAAAAAGGAGCAATTGGCGAACTTAATTGAGCAACAGTCTCCAAACATTTATATAATGTTTGATATGCAGATATTTTATCGCTGCTATAATCGCCTTTCCAAAAACGGCGGCGACTTAAGCGTACAAACCAATTGCTTAAGTGCTCATTTACAAAATTGGATATTGCACGACCGGCACGAGTTAATTCATAATCAGAAAGTGCTTTATCAACGGTTAAAATTAAACTGTTTAATTCTGATAATATCCAACGGTCTATTTCCGGACGATCTTGAGTAGGAATATCGTCTTCGGCATAAGTAAACTCATCGATATTAGCATAAAGAGCAAAAAAGTTATATGTATTATAAAGCGTTCCGAAGAATTTTCTACGAACTTCTTCTATTCCTTTTAAATCGAATTTTAAGTTATCCCAAGGCTGAGCATTAGTAATCATATACCAACGTGTAGCATCGGCACCATACTTTTCAAGAGTTTCAAAAGGATCGGCAGCATTGCCTAATCGTTTCGACATTTTATTCCCTGCTTTATCCAAAACCAAACCGTTAGAAATAACGTTTTTGTATGCTACTTTATCAAAAATCATTGTAGCGATGGCATGAAGTGTAAAAAACCATCCTCGTGTTTGATCAACACCTTCGGCAATAAAATCAGCCGGAAAAAAATTATCGATTTTTTCTTTATTCTCAAACGGATAATGCCATTGAGCATAAGGCATAGAACCGCTATCAAACCAAACATCTATTAAATCCGGTTCGCGATACATAGCTTTGCCGGAAACGGAAACTAAGACTATTTTATCTACATAAGGGCGATGAAAATCAAAAGTCTCATAATTGTCTTTCGACATGTCTCCAACGACAAAATTTGCCAAAGGATTTTCATCCATTAAACCGGCAGCAACCGATTTTTCAATTTCATTTTTTAGTTCTTCGGCAGAACCTATAAAAATTTGCTCTTCTCCATCTTTAGTACGCCAAATAGGCAAGGGAATTCCCCAAAAACGAGAACGACTCAGATTCCAGTCAACAAGATTTTCTAACCAATTACCAAAACGACCGGTTCCGGTAGCAGCAGGTTTCCAATTGATGGTTTTATTAAGCTCAATCATTTTGTCCTTCATTGCTGTAGTTTTAATAAACCAACTATCGAGAGGATAATAAAGAATGGGCTTATCTGTACGCCAACAATGAGGATAAGAGTGAGTGTGTTTTTCGGCTTTAAAGGCTCTATTCTCTTTCTTTAATTTAACGATAATATCTACATCAACAGATTGAGATTTTAAAGGATCGTCATCAGAATAATATTCTGATTTAACAAAACGTCCGGCAAACTCTCCCATTTCCTTAACAAAACGACCTGTTTTATCCACCATTGTTAGAGAGCCTATACCGTTTTGAGCAGCTACTTTAAAGTCATCGGCACCAAAGCTGGGAGCAATATGCACAATTCCTGTTCCATCTTCAGTAGTTACAAAATCTCCAATTATAACACGAAAAGCATCACCTTCTTTTGGTTTAGCATAAGGCATTAATTGTTCGTAACGAATACCGGCTAATTCAGAACCTTTACAACTACCAATAATTTCAAAAGGTATTGCTTTTTGTCCGGCTTCATAATCTTCTAGTTTTAGCTCTGCATTTTTTGCCGGAAAAAGACTATTCATTAGCTTTTCGGCCAAAACAACAGTCACTTTTTCAAAAGTGTAAGGATTATATGTTTTAACGATAACGTAATCAATTTTTTTTCCGACAGCTAAAGCGGTATTTGATGGTAAGGTCCATGGTGTTGTTGTCCATGCTAAGAAAAACACATCACCAAAAGCATTTTTAAATAATTTCTCACTTTTATCACTACGTACAACTTTAAATTGTGCAGTCATAGTTGAATCTTTTACGTCGCGATAGCAACCGGGTTGATTTAACTCGTGAGTGCTCAAACCTGTTCCGGCAGCCGGAGAAAAAGGTTGAATAGTATATCCTTTGTAGATTAGGCCTTTTTCGTTGAGCTTGCTTAATAAATGCCAAACAGTTTCTATATATTTATTATCAAAAGTGATATAAGGATCGTCTAAATCGACCCAATAACCCATTTCTTTTGTTAAGTTGCCCCAAAGATCTTTGTATTTCATTACTTCGGTACGACAAGCTTTATTATAATCTTCTACAGAAATTTTTGTTCCTATATCTTCTTTAGTAATTCCTAAGCTTTTCTCTACACCAATTTCAACAGGTAATCCGTGAGTATCCCAACCGGCTTTACGCATAACCTGTTTTCCTTTGAGTGTTTGGTAACGACAAACAATATCTTTTATGGTACGAGCCATAACGTGATGAATACCCGGAACGCCATTAGCAGATGGAGGTCCTTCATAAAAAACAAAAGGCTTTTTTCCTTCGCGAGTTTTTAGGCTTTTTTCAAAAGTGTGATTCTCTTCCCAAAACCTAAGTACTTCTTTAGCTATCTCCGAAAGGTTTAAATTATTATATTCCTGATATTGTGTCATTTTACTTATTATTTTTAAAGCTTGCAAAAGTATAAATTTTTAACTTTACGACATAGAAAAAGCACTTATATCAATTTGTTTTATTCATTTTTTAATAAAATAAAAAATTAATATCTTTGTGAAAGTGAACTACTATACATTTATATCTAATTAATGAATAATCAAGAATTCTATTTTTTCACAGCTTATATAGTTTTCGTAGTTCTTATGCTTTCTCTCGATTTGGGCGTTTTTAATCGAAAAGCTCACGTTATCGGCATGAAAGAGGCTCTTTGGATGAGCATTTTTTGGGTTGGTCTCGGCATTTCGGCTTATTATTTCTTTCGCCACTTCGGATATTTAGTTCATGGCTTAGATAATTTGGAAGAGTTACAAGCTAGAATTGCTTTTTATCGTCATCCTATTGATATTACGGGCTTAAGCTTTGAAGATGCACGCGATTTATATAATAAAAATTTATCCCTAGAATATATTACCTCTTATCTGATAGAAAAAGCCCTTTCAGTAGATAATATATTTGTAATGATACTGATATTCAAAGGTTTTGGTATTGGTAATAAATATTTTCACAGAGTACTGTTTTGGGGGATTCTTGGTGCAGTAATTATGCGTTTCATCTTTATTTTTGCCAGTGCTGCTCTTATTCATGAGTTTTATTGGGTACTATATATCTTTGGTGGTTTCTTGATTTATAGCGGTGCTAAAATATTTTTCCAAAAAGATGATGAACAGGTGGAAACTAAAAACCACCCTTTAGTGAGGTTTGCAAGTAAACATTTTAAGGTTGCAGGTGATTATGTTGGGCAAAAATTTATTCTAAAAAGAGATGGTAAATACTTGCTTACTCCTTTATTTTTGGTTTTAATAGTTATTGAATTTTCCGATGTAATATTTGCTATGGATAGCATTCCTGCTATTTTTAGTATTACATTAGACCCTTATATCGTTTTCTTTTCCAATATATTTGCAATCTTAGGATTAAGAGCTCTGTTTTTCTTAGTCTCTAACATTATGGATCTGTTCCGCTTTTTGCAATATGGACTGGGAGTTTTACTATCGTTTATCGGTATCAAACTACTTTTTCACGATTTCTTATACGAGAAATTAGGAATTGGAACAATAGAATCCCTATATCTTATATTACTTATTCTAGGGGTTAGTATTATTGCTTCTTTACTTTTTCCCGAAAAAAAAGAAGATACAAAAGACGTTTAATTAAAAAAATAAGTAGCGTTTTAGGATATTATTCCTTTTTTAATTCATCAACAAAAAACCGTACTAATTGCTCTGCTGCTTGGTATGGACTTATTTTTCGGTTTATTATTTGTTTTTCTAAAAAGTCACTCTTTTCTCTTATTGCTTTATTTGCATAAAACCGATTTTGAAGTTTTGCTTTAAAGCTAGCACTTAATGCTTTTAAATCTTGTTCTTTTCGTTTCCGATTAAAATACCCATTGGCTTGGGTAAATTGTTTATAATCCAATAACATTTCCCATATTTCTTCCAAACCGGAAAATTTTACCGACGAGCAAATGGCTGTTTTTGGTGACCATTTAGAGGGAGGACTGGGGAAAAGATGCAAAGCATTAGCATATTGTGTTTTTGCTATAAGAGCTTTGTGATAGTTATCGCCATCGGCTTTATTAATTATCAGAGCATCTGCCATTTCCATTATACCTCTTTTAATACCCTGTAATTCGTCTCCGGCACCGGCTAACATTAGTAAAAGAAAAAAATCTACCATAGAATGAACAGCAGTTTCACTTTGTCCAACGCCCACCGTTTCAATAAAAATTATATCATATCCTGCTGCTTCACAAAGTATAATACTTTCTCTTGTTTTTTGAGCCACGCCACCTAAAGAACCTGCCGAGGGAGAAGGACGAATAAAAGCATTTGGGTGATTAGATAACTTTTCCATACGGGTTTTATCGCCCAAAATACTTCCTTTACTGCGTTCACTGCTTGGGTCTATCGCTAAAACGGCTAACTTCTTATCGTATTTTTCAACCAATATAGATCCTAAAGCTTCAATAAAAGTACTTTTGCCTACTCCGGGAACACCTGTTATGCCTATTCGGATAGAATTTTGAGAGTATGGTAAGCACGATTCTATAATTTTTTGTGCAAGTTCCTGATCGCTAATTAAAGTACTCTCTACTAAAGTAATAGCTTGACTCAGGATAGCACGTTTACCATTCAAAATTCCTTGCACATAATAATCGGTACTATGACGAGTAGAAGATAGTTTTTTATTTTCTTTTGTGTTTGGATTAATGGATCCGGGGGATACAACTCCTTTTTGTATTTTAATAGCCGATTTATTTTTTGATTTACCCATTCTAAGCAAAGATATTAAAAAGCAGTGGAAAACAGTATACACACAAATCAACGAATTTCTACGAGATTCCCCAAAACTAAAAAGCCCATCTCGTTTCACAACGTGACAGGCCTTCGTCTAAATAAATTCTATTTGGTTTATTTCTTATTCTTCAATAGCATTGCTTCAATACCTTTTACGGCACGGAAACCATCAGCAATAGCACTAATGGCATCTGCTGTGCGATTTACAGCATCACCGCCGGCAAACACTTTTGGGTCAGAAGTTTGTTGTTGATCGTTGGTAACAATCCGGCCACGATTAAGATCAATCTTATCCACATATTCTTCTGAAATAAATGAATAATCTGCTTCCTGACCAATAGCACCGATAATCGTATCAACTTCTATAATCTTATTGCTGCCTTCTATTGGAACCGGACGAGGACGAGCGCCTTCTTCAGCTACCATTTTAGCTTCTATATATTCAATAGCCTTTACTTTTTTACCACTTTCATCGGCAATAATACGAACAGGTATGGCTTGTGGATGAATATGAACACCTTCGTCTTCGGCACCTTCTATCTCTTCCCAATCAGCAGGCATATCTTGTACTCTACGACGATAAAGAATGGTTACATCAGCTCCATAACGAGCAGAAACACGTGCACCATCAATAGCTACGTTTCCACCACCAATTACAACAACTTTCTTACCTACATCAAAAGATTCTTCGTTATTAATCAAGCGAAGATATTCAACAGCAGGAATAGAATTTTCAAGATCTTCACCTTCAACACCTAATTTCCAAGGTTTTTCAAATCCAATACCAATAAATACAGCATCATTCTTTTTATATATTTCATCGAAAGTAATATCTGTACCCACACGAGTATTAAACTCAATTTTTACACCTATCTTCTGAAGATAACCAATCTGTTTATCCAAACTTTCCATAGGTAAACGATATTTTGGAATACCATACATCGTCATTCCTCCGGCAAATTTTTTGGCTTCGAAAACAGTAACATCAAAACCACGTAAAGCCAAATAATAAGCGGCTGTTAAACCGGAAGGTCCGGCACCGATAATACCTACTTTATAGCCATTAGCTTCTTTAATTTCAGGATTTACAATTTCTTTAATCAAATCCGAAGTTTGAGCGCGCTCGGTAGCATAGCGTTTTAACCAACGAATAGCAACGGCCTCTCCACGAACAGCTATAGCACAAACATCTTCACATCGACGAGTACATACTTTACCGCACATTTCGGGTAATGGATTATTATCGTAAATAATCTTTAACGCATCTTCATCATTTCCTTTAGCAATAGCATTGATATATTCGGGAATATGCATATGGTCAGGACAAACTTCGGTACACAATCCGCAAGAGATACAGCGACTAGCCTCAGCACGCGCTTCTTCCTCGTTATAACCCAATACTACTTCGGCAAATGATTTAACACGCTCTGCTCCATCAAGCTCACGCATAGGAACACGGTTGAAAACCATCAAACTGGTTTCATTATTGCTTGTAAATGAAAGTTGATCTTTTCCGTAGGGATTATCAACACCCGGAGTCCATAAAAATGAATTGGCATCAGGTGAAACATAATTATATTCTTTGGTCAGATTTAACGATCCTGTTGGACAAACATCTACGCAAAGCGCACACCAGCAACAACGACCATAATCAACTCTTGGGCGAAGACCGGAATTTCCTTTTTCTTCTTTAATGTTAAATTCAGCTGCCAGTTCAACCATATCGATAGCCTCATTCATACAAATTGTAGAACAATTTCCACAACCTATACAATCCTGTAAATCGTTATAGTGGAAACCACGATATCGATCGGCAGTATCTTGTCCAAGCACATCCATACGTTTGGTATGTGGATTTTTACCGAACTGTGATATACCCGTTAGTGGTCTTACAAATCCTTTTAAATCGAAAAAACTCATTTTTCTTAAATTTATTTTTGACGACTTACCTAAATAAGCCCAAAGTCTTTTTTATCTTTCTATCTCAGGAGGACAAACACCAAGGCTGTTCATAATGAACGATACATCGGCTAAATTTTCTCCTACCAAAACATCTTCTAACAAACTAACACCATGCACATAGGCAGGGCCTCTTGCGTGAGCTCTACGTGGTTTGTCACTTCCGTCGCTTACCACATGAAAACCAAACTCTCCTCTTACACTTTCAACTTTTCCATATGCCGACCCTGCCGGAATAGTCCATTTCATTGGATTCGGCATTTTATTCAAATAATCGCCGGAAGGCAAATTCTGAATCAGCTGACGAATCATAGATATTGTTTGACGAATTTCGAACTGACGTACTCTGGCACGAGCCCAAACATCACCACCTTCGAAAATACCCATTTCAAAATCGAGTTTATCGTAAGCGTCGTAAGGATTGTCTTTTCGCACATCGTGACCAATACCACAGCCACGAAGTGGAGCTCCAACTACTCCCCATTCCATTGCTTTTTCTTTGGTGATAACACCAACACCTTGCGCTCTTTTTTGGAAAATAGCACTATCAAACATCATACGATCATAATCGTCGATACGCTTTTCGATATAATCCATCGTGCGAAGTACTTTATCTTCAAAGCCTTCCGGAATATCTCTTCTAACACCACCCGGCCAAATATACATATGATAAATACGACCTCCTGTCAGCTCTTCAAATAAATCTAAAACATAGTTACGATCACCCACTGACCATTGTCCAACAGTATATAATCCTGCGGAACCTGATTGGCCTGCATACCAAAGCATAAAACTTTGCAAACGTGCCAATTCCAAAACTAAGGAACGTAAATATTGTCCTCTTTCCGGAACTTCACGACCTTCAATTTGTTCAACAGCCAAAGCAAAAGCAGCTTCCGGCGGATCAGGCTCAGGAACACAAAAACGACATAAAATAGTTGTTGATTGCATCCAATTTCTACGTTCGATTAATTTCTCGAATGCGCGATGCAAATAACCTACGTGAGTAGTAGCTTTCACAATAGTATCGCCTTCGAGCTGAAGTTTTACCATCATATTTCCGGTAATTCCCGGATGCTGAGGGCCAAGATATAATGTTGTAGATTTTTCTCTCATCTTATTCTCTTGAGTATTTTTTTGCAAAATCAGGAATTTCTTCACCGCTACGGTTCGCAATTCGTTCTCTTACATCTTGTTTATCTTCTCTTCCTTCTCTTTCAAAGAAGGTATCGTTTACATATTCGAGAGTATCAAAATCGCGACGCATTGGAGGTGCATCTTCCCAATCTTCTAAAATAAATTCTTTTTCACCAATAAATCCGGGGAATTCCACACCAAACATTTCACGAATTTCACGCTGATAAGTATTAATTTGTCGCCAAATCATATCCGTATTTTCCATTACAGGATTTTCTCTATCGATACGGGTTTTTACAAAGAGGTTTACTTTTGTTTCTGGCGACCAAATAATATACACAAGCTCAAGCTCTCCACTCTCAAGCCAGTCTACACAACTTAAATGCGATAAACTAATATAACCCAGCTTTTCTTTGGCATAGAGCAAAATAGATGAAACTTGTTCTTTTGGAGCAAATGCAAAAACGGTGTCTTTTCTAACCACTTCCGTTATCAGGTGCTCAAAAGCTGCTTGTAACTGTTGAGCTAATATTTCTTCTTTTGTATAGCTTGTTTCCATATCTATCCGTTTACCAGTTGTATTCAACCAAAGGCCAGTTTTTAAGTACTTTCTTTTGATTATTGCGATACCAATCTAAATTCTCTTTGTATTTTGTTGCACCATCGGCTTTACCTGCCGCAATAAGTCTTTGCAATTCTTTAAATCCTTCAATTACAGATTCCGGACGAGGCATACATCCATTGATATAAACATCAACAGGAATATATTTATCAAGCAATTTGATGGTGTTATACGAATCCCAATACATTCCTCCATTGATGGTACAAGAGCCAAATCCAATAACATATTTTGGGTCTTGCATTTGTTCGTAAACACGAATAACACGCTTTAATGTTTTTGTTGATAGATAACCTGTTATCAGGAGTAAATCGGCCTGACGAGGAGTAGCAGCACCACGAACACCAAGACGCTCAGCATCATAGCGAGAAGTTAGTGTTGCTGGTAATTCAATAGCACCACAGCCTGTTCCGTAGGCCAACATAAATAAAGAATTTTTTCGAGTAAAATTCTTTATATAATCAACGATTGTTTGTGCGTTTTTGTCGTTATACATCGAATAAATATTTTAATCATTTAATAAAAAGCTGCCCATACAAGACCAATAAGACCAAAAAATGCAGGCCACTTCCAAAAATATGTAATGGCTTGTTCTGTACGATAACGTGGATTTATTACGCCATACAAAACAGGAATCATATACAGAGCAAATGTTTTAATAACTAATTCTATCAAATTGGATGCTCCTCCCATAAATACATCTACAAATAAGGTAAGTTTAACAAAGGCGAATATTGATCCGCTTGTCATCATCATTCCCAGATATTTTCCGCCAAATTCCGAAACAGGACCGGAAGCAACCTCTGCAGGAGCATGAACAATATCAAATGGAGCATAATGAAACATTCCTAACATTGCCATAATAGCAGCTATAAAAGCAAAGGGATTGCTGAACATCATCCAGCTTTCACTCTGTGCTTGAAGTTCAATCATTCCGGTAATTGAAGTCGTGTGAAACTGAGTCATTAATGCTACCATAGACATAACAAAAGGAATTTCGTAGCCCACCATTTGACTTAAACCACGACTAACACCAATAGCTGAGTTTGGATTTCCTGTTTGTCCGGCTCCTAAAGCCATTCCTAAAGATCCGAAAACCATCATATATATGAGAAAAATAAGGTCGCCACTGAAATTTAAATTTGAAAACCAATTCCCACTTGTTAAAATAGGGACAAACATTAGTGATGTAATAGAAGCGGTAATAGCAAAAACAGGACCCATATGTTGCATCCAACCATGGTGAATACTGGTTTCTTTAGAGTATAATTTTACCACGTCTATAAAATTCTGATAGATGGGTGGTCCTACACGATTTTGAATCCGAGCAATAACTTTTCTTCTTGCTCCACCGTACAACATACCAACCGTAAAGGCTAATAAAATGGTGGCTATTGCTCCAAGTATTTCTATTAAAATTGTATTCATTTTATAGAATCTTTATTTCTTTTTATTTTTTATTTCAATCCTTCTTCCATTAATTAGAAGCCAAAATATTTTGTTCCGGCTATCAATAGTAAGACTAAAAATGCCATTACATAGATAGCATAAAGCTGACCATTACCACTATAAAAACGTCGAATGAAATCGAACAATGCTTCTAAACCTTTGCCGAAATCGGTATAATAATCATCAATTTTTCTCTTTAATAAAGGCCAAATGGCTCTTTCAAAAGGTTTATAAAAATCCGTTTGAAAAGTCATATTATCTTCAGGCTGAATTATTTCGCCTGAAGAGCTAATATCTTTAGTGCTAACATAACGTTGGTTTTTATATCCTTTAATTGTTATAAATGCCAAGCCAACTAAAAAGACACCCATAACGGAAATCATTATATTTTGCAATACTACTTTATCGCCCCAAGAGTTAAATAATACACTAAGCTGATACCATTCGATATTAGGAATTCTGTTTTCAAACCCAAGAACAAGCATTGCTTTTTGAATAGGTTCAATAATAAATCCGGGAAAAGTACCGGCAAATACCGAAATGGCTGAGAGGACTAACATAGGAATCAGCATTGCTAATGGAGCTTCTTTAACATTAGCATATTCCGGCTCTTCTTGTCCTAAGAACATTCCAAATAAAATGCGATAGGAATACAAAAAAGCAGCAGTACTGGATAAGAAAACCATAATCACTAAATAATAATGATCAGAAGTAATTAAAGCTTCGTAAAGCATCCATTTACCCACAAAACCACCTAAAGGAGGAATTCCGGCTAAGGTGATAATGGATATTAAAGTGGCAATAAATGTCCAAGGCATTCTTCTAATCAGACCTGTTACTTTAGTCATATCCGTACTTCCAACCTGACGCTCAACAGCTCCAACGGCCATAAATAAGGTTGCTTTAAATACGGCGTGAAGAACAGCTAAAAACAAACCTGCCATAACTCCAAGATAAGTTCCTGAAGCCAAACCGATAATAATATAACCTAATTGAGCAATAGAAGAATAAGCTAAAAGTTTTTTTGCATCAGTTTGAATAACGGCATAAAATGTTGCTAATACCGCAGTAATAGCTGCTAACCAAGCCACAACTTCATTAATCAGCCAGTTTTGCGTACTTACTAAATTAAATAGAACTAAAGCAAATCCAAAAACACCCATTTTTGAAAGTGCTCCTGAAAATAAAGCAGTAAATGACATTGGTGAGCCTGCATAAGCTTCAGGCGCCCACACATGAACAGGCATAATAGCGGTTTTAACACCAAAGCCTATCATTAATAATATTGCGATAGCTAATTGATAGCCAAAGCCGATAGCGTAAATACTGGCAAATATATCTTCCAATAAAAAACTTCCAATAAAACTATATATTATTACAATAGCCATTAACATTGAATAGGCTCCAATAGCACTAAAAATCATATATTTTAAGCCCCTACGATCTACATCTTTACCGGAATAGATTACAATAAGATAAGACGACCAAGTCATTATTTCCCAGAAAAAGAAAAGCGAAATTAAATCGCGACTCATAAGAATACCCAACATTGCACCAATGCTAAAAAGGAAATTCATATAAAAGTAGCCAAGATTATCTTTCCCATTCATATAAGCTGTGGAATATAAAAGGGTTAAAAAACCTAAAACCACTACTATTATCCCAAATAAATATCCTGCCGAAGTAAAGCCCCATTGTAAATGAAGGCCTCCAATTTCAAAATTGAGCTGCGCTGCTGCATCTATTGAGAAAAAGAGATATGATACTGCAAGCATAATAAGTACTACAAAGGAATTGAGTAGAATTGGCAGAAACTTATTTAAAACAAAGCTTATAATTGCTCCGCCAAAAACCAGAATTAATATGATAATTAAACTATTCATTTCTTTTTCTTTTTAATTACGCCCAACTGATAAAACCGACTGAATATAATGTTGCTTATCGAGTAAGTCAGTAGCGGCTCTTTCGATTAAACCCGAAATCAAATCGGGATAAATACCAATAATAACAATAACTAATGCCAAAATAAGCATTGCAAATTTTGCGTTAAGGCTTGGTATCTTTATTTCGACAGTAGAAATACGTTCTTTAAAATAAATGCGATGAAGGACTCTGAAATAGTATACTATTTCTATAACACTCACCACTAAAATAATGGCAATAACCGCAATTAAGCGAACATCGGCAGCAGCCATTAAAATATATAATTTGCTCCAAAAACCTGCAAAAGGAGGTAAGCCGACAATGGCTAACGAGCCCAAAGCGAAAAGGAAAGCTGTAAATGGCATTAGTTTACCTATACCATCTAAATCAGAAATATTTTTTTCTTTGGAATGATATACTAAATAGGTAGCACTTAAGAAAAGCATTCCTTTAATAATGGCATGATTAAACATTAAGAAAATAGCTGCAAATACGGCTTCGTGTGTTCCAATACCAAAAGCAACCAAGACTAATCCCATCTGACCAATACTGGAATAAGCCAACATCCGCTTTAATCTTCCTTGACGCATAGCAGTTACTTCGGCAACAGCCATCGTTATTAATCCCATAACAACTAATAACTGTAGAACTTCAACAACATCAAACAGAGTAAATATTATACGAATAAGGGCATAAACACCGGCTTTTACAACTATACCTGCAAAAATAGCACCTATAGGTCCGGGAGCTTGAGTATAAACATCGGGAGCCCAACCATTTAATGGAAACATTTCGGCTTCAATACCAAATCCAACAAAAAATAGTATCAGAATAACACCTTTCATATATGGATTCATATCAGGAACTCTCTGAGCAATTTCGGCCATATTAAGTGTTCCAACCTGAGTATAAAGAATTAATATAGCTAATAGTATAAGAAATGAGGCAAAAGAACCAATCAATAAATATTTAAACGCAGCTTCAGCACCATCGCGTTCGCGATAAAAAGCCGTTAAGGAATATGCCGAGATGGCTGTAATTTCAAGAAATACAAATAAGTTAAAAATATCACCCGTTAGCACAACTCCAATTGCACCTGTAATAAGCATCATAAATAACACATAAAATTTTTGTGTTTGAGCATAATCAACTTCAGGTTTAAAATTATAAGTATATATCCATATTATAAGTCCAAGAAAGCTAAAAAGGCTAACAAGAAAGCCTGTGAAAGGACTAAATACCAGATTGATTCCCCAAGGAGGCGACCAACCTGCAATAATTTCGATAATAGTTGTGTCTTTTGTAATGACCTGTGTCATTAAAATAACCGAGATATAGGAAAGGTAAAGCAATACCAATCCGGGAATGAGTCGTACTAGATTCTTATTTAATTTCCCAAACAAAGGGATTAAGAAAGCCGCCATAAGCGGAAGTGCTATATAATGTACCGGAGATATTACCATCTTAAATTCTTTATTTCGTCAATAGCTGCAGTATTATGATGTCTGTATAATCGGATAACCAACGAGAGAGCTACGGCGGTTACAGCAAAACCAATAACAATAGCCGTAAGCACTAATGCTTGAGGAACAGGATCGACCATAGCTTGAGTAGAGCCCAAAACTTCCGGTGAAAAAATAGGAGCTGTTCCGTTATTAACATATCCTATAGCTACAAAAAGTAGGTGAAGACCAGAATCTACTATCGAAAGACCGATAACGATCTTAAGTAGATTTTTCTTAGCTAGAGCAGCGTAGAGTCCGATTAACATCAGAGCTACTGCTGTTCCGTAAATACTTATCGTTAAAAATTCGTTCATTTTAGCGTCTTAATTTTCATTTTTGGCCTCAGGCCGATTGTTTAACAATACGGTATCGATAACACCAGCAAGTTCTGAAGCTACTTTAAATCCAACAGCTACATAAATAATTCCGATGATACCTCCACTCAATAAATCGTTTAATTCGCCGGTAGGCAAAAAGTTTTCAAGAAAAGTCATACCAAGAATAAGTCCTACAAAACCAACAGTAGCAAAAACAACTCCTGCTATAGATTCTATCCAGCTAATGACATTATGATTAACTTTAAATTTTCTATATGAAATTAACATTAACAAGGTAGCCGTTGCTATTATTGCTCCTCCTTGAAATCCTCCACCTGGTGAAAGGTGTCCGTGAATAAAAACATAAGCTCCCAAAAGAACAATTAAAGGAAATAATATTTGGCTTCCTATCTGAACAATGCGACTTGAAGGTAATTTGGCGCGTATTTGTTTTTCGCCTTTTCGACGACGACGATACATAATACTTGACAAGCCGGTAGCAGCCAAAAATAATACTGTTACTTCGCCCAAAGTATCAAAACCCCGATAGTTAACTACAATAGCTGTAACCGCATTCGACACTTTAAGTTCAGACGGAGTTTTTTCAATGTAATAATCGCCAACGTTATTACGATCTTCTCCAAATGGAATTTGAGAAACAACACCTACAAGAAAATAACCGATAGTAGCTAAAATGAGAAATACTATAATTCTTTTAATCATTTATCATCTCCTTTCTTCATCTCAACATAAGATGTTTTTTTGTCGCAACATCTTTCCTTATCGGTAGTATTACGAATAGTAATAATAAAAATGATAGTTGTTAAAGCCACTCCAATAGCAGCTTCGGTAAGTGCAACATCGGGTGCTTGCAGAATAAAAAAGAATAACGAAAGACCCAAACTAACAAGACCGGTAGCAACAACGGCATAAAGTAAGTTTTTAGAGATTACCGCATAAATTGCTGATCCTATAGTTAAAATAACTAAAGCAAAAACAGGAATTACTAACCAATTCATTTTGATTCCTCCATTTTTTCTACCACTTCTTCGTAGGCATCAATATGCTCTTTAGAAATGGGTTTAAGTTTATCTTTATAGCTTCCTCTAGCAATTGCATGCGAGCTAAGCGGATTAGAAAAGGCAATAAACAAAATCATTAATACCAATTTTATCCACCAATCAGGTTCTAAAAAAGCGACTCCAAAAATTAAGCTCATAGCACCTAAAGTAGAAGCTTTTGTTCCGGCTTGGATCCTAGTATAGATGTCGGGCATACGAAAAATACCTAAAGCTCCCAAAAACAAAAAGACAGCTCCGATACTAACAAAGAAATAGCCTATGTAAGTAAAAATATTTTCCATATTAAATACCTCCCTCCAAATAGCGGGCAAATGCTAAAACGCCAATAAAACCTAAGACAGCATATACTAATGCAACATCAACATAAATAAAGCGCCCAAAAACGTGCGACATAAATACCATTGCAGCTATTGCTAAAACGGAAATGGTATCAAGAGCAACCACTCTATCAGAAGCCGTAGGCCCTTTTAAAAACCTAACGAATCCCAACAAAATACCAAGAGAAATAATTGCAATGATTACCAAATTAAAATAGTCCTCGAATACCATATCTATTTATCAAATATTTTAATTAAAATTTTCTCGAAATCAGCAGCTATTGCTTCATAAACACCTGCTTCATCTTTTGTTGTCATTTTTAACCAATGAATATAAAATTCATCTTCAATTAAATCAACGGTAAGCGTTCCGGGAGTGAGAGTAATACTGTTTGCTAAAACCATTTTGGCAAAATCGGATTTTAAGCTCGACTTAAATTTAACTATCCCCGGATTAACAGGTAATTTAGGATTGATTACAATTTTAGCAACTTGAAAATTAGCCTTTATAAGAGCAATTAAGAACACCCAAGAATATTGAAGCAAATACATTATTCTACGGGGATGAAAAAGACGAAAGCCATAATGGGAAAAAGAAGTAAAATTTAATGCAGATATTATTCCCGTTACTATAAGTCCCGTAACAATTTCGGCAGTTGCAAAACTAACAGTAAAGGCATACCAAACCACCATTAACAATAGCCAGGTATATAAAAACCGGCTCCATTTTGAAGAAGTATTTTTCATGTTTTAAGAACTTAAGTTTTTGGCTTTAATACTTAGGTTAAGCCTAAATATTGACACAAAAATAGTTCAAAAATGCAGGGTAGCTAAGTTGAATCCTAATTTATAATAAATCTATGTAAGTAGGTATATCTAAGCTTACAATTATTACTATATATACTATTGATTTTCAGCTTAAAAACATCTTAATCTTCTGAAATAACTCGGCTTTTATTATAGGTTTTGTAATATACTCATCGCAACCAAAATCGAAGGCTTTTTCCATATCGCCATCTATAGCATAAGCGGTAACAGCTAAAACAGGAAGTTTTGGATTTAATAGTTTTATTTGCTTAGTTGCATTATAACCATTCATAACCGGCATTCTAAGATCCATCAATATCAAATCAATCTTACGCTCCGTAAGCACTTCTTTGACAGCGTCTTTACCGTTTTTTACCCAAATAAGCTCTGCTTTTGTTTTACGTAAAAGAGCTTCTAAATATTGGTAGTTTGATGCGATATCTTCTGCAATCAGTATAACCTTATTCTCAAAATTGGGAATTTTTTTGTTTTCTTTTATCGTAACTCCTTCTTTTTCCTGCTTTCTTTGGAGGTAAGGAAGGGTAAAGTAAAAACTACTCCCCTTTCCTAAAACTGATTCTACCCAAATATCGCCACCTAATTTTTTTACAAGGGTTTTTACAATTGTCAAACCTAGACCTGTACCCATCTTTTTACCTTTGCCATCTACCTGATGAAAACGTTCAAAAATCAGTTTTTGATCTTCTTTGGAAATACCTATTCCCATATCATTCACAAAAAACAACAACTTAGGTGTTCCATCATTATAAGTTTCAGAAATAAGCTTATATCCAAAAGTTATTTTACCACTTTCTGTAAATTTAATCGCATTATCAATAAGGTTAGATACTACTTGACGAAGGCGTGTTTCGTCGGTTAAAATATCTGCATTAAGATAGGGTAACCCCTGTTCTAACTCTAAATCCAAAGCTTTAGAAACTAATCGTTTATCGTGTTTATAAAGTTTCTGCAGGTCTATTAAAATTTCATTAATATTGGTGGATACCAATTTTATATCCTGAAAACCGGCTTCTATTTTAGAAATATCTATTATATCATTAATAAGAGTTAATAAATGAGCTCCACTTGTTTTTACTATTTCGGCAAATTGCTCTTTTTCTTCTGCATCTTCCGATTCGGCAAGTAATTTAGTAAACCCAATAATAGTATTCATAGGAGTACGAATTTCGTGACTCATATTAGCTAAGAATGCCGATTTAAGCCTGTCGTTTTCTTCTGCTTTTGCCTTATCTTTAATAAGCTTTTCTTCTGTTATCTTTTGTAAACTGATATCCTCACCTAAATGGAGAAAATAGTAGTCCCCCGATTCAGTTTTTATTACTTTATTCGTTAAATGATACCAAATAACTTTTCCGTTTACATCTTGTTTTTTAATATTAAAACTGAAATTCTTTTTCTTCCCTAATAAGCTTGCTTTATAAAGTAAGGAAATAGATTCTTTATCTTCTTTACTTATAAGTTTTTCAAAAGGAATATCTCTGAGGGTATCTCCTTCACGAAAAGAATAACCACTAATTTTCTCAAACATTTCATTAACAAAAAGGATTTTGCCTTCTTCGTTGCTTAAAATAATAAATTGATTAGAATGCTTGATAATTAGTGAAAATATAGCGTTTAACGAAAGTGGGTTCGACATAGTTATTTTGTTTTAAATAGCTTTTCAAATATACAACTATAGCTGCAAAAAAGAAAATAATAAATTATCGTATTCATTTACAGACCATTAACAACCGCAATAATATCTTAACTCATTAATTATTATATGATCTTTCTATAAATCTTATCTTTGCAAAAACATCGAATTATGATTAAATCAATGACGGGTTACGGAAAAGCAATCGTAAGCTTACCCAACAAAAGTATAGTAATAGAAATAAAAGCTCTAAACAGTAAATATTTCGATTTCGTTTCCCGTATACCGTCTCTTTATAAAGAAAAAGAGCCTATTATTAGAACTTTACTTAATGGGATATTAGAAAGAGGGAAAATTGAGCTGAGTATGCTTACCGAAAACAAAAGTGGAGATACTAGTGTAAAAGTCGATCAAGCTGCTGCCGACGCCTATTTAAAGCAAGTAAAAGAATTACAAAACAAGCTTAACTTACCGGATGATCCCAATTTATTGAGTACTCTTTTGAAAATGCCTGATGTTTTAAGCTCGCCAATGGAAGATTTAGACGAAGAAGAATGGTTGGCAATTGAAATAGGATTAAAACAAGCCGCAGTTAAGTTAGATGCTTTTCGTATAAGCGAAGGAGATGTTTTACTTAAAGATTTTTCAAAACGGATTGAATTAATCCGGGAATACTCTGAGGCGGTAGTGCCTTTTGAAGAACCACGAATTGAGCTTTTAAGAACTCGCTTTAAGAAGAACCTATATAGCCTTGCTGAAGAATCGACTTTTGATACTAACCGCTTTGAGCAAGAGCTGATTTATTATATTGAAAAGCTTGATATTACAGAAGAAAAAGTGCGCTTAGCACGTCATTTAGATTATTTTATTGAAACGCTAAACGACGGTGGTACCAATGGAAAAAAACTCAACTTTATAGCTCAAGAAATTGGACGCGAAGTAAATACTATTGGATCAAAAGCCAACAGTGCCGATATTCAAAAGCTTGTGGTAATGATGAAAGATGAACTGGAAAAAATCAAAGAACAACTATCTAATATTTTATAATGAAACATCCATAAGAATACGTTCTTACAGTGGAATGACTATAAAATGGATGTTCTATGTGACCATTAAAAATTAAATTATAGACACATGAAAAAGCGTAAAGTATTTATTTTTTCGGCTCCATCAGGATCGGGCAAAACAACTATAGTCCGTGCTTTATTAGATGCAGGCTTACCTTTTTCATTTTCTATTTCCGCAACAAGTCGTCCGAGTAGAAAAACAGAAACTCACGGCAGAGATTATTATTTTGTTAGTCCTGAAGAATTTAAACAAAAGGTGGAAAATGATGAGTTTGTCGAGTGGGAAGAAGTGTATGAAAACGTTTCTTACGGGACTTTAAAAAGTGAGATTGAAAGGATTTTTGAAAATGGAAAATACCCAATTTTTGATGTTGATGTTGTTGGCGGTTTAAATCTAAAAAAATATTTTGGTGACGATGCCCTCGCTGTTTTTGTACAAGCTCCTTCAATTGAAATTATTGAAGAGCGACTACGAAATCGCTCCACAGACGATGAAGAAAGTATTCAAAAGCGATTAGCTAAAAGCGCTTACGAAATGAGTTTTGCTACTCAGTTTGATACCATAATTATAAACGACAATCTAAATAAAGCTATTGAAGAAACAAAAAAACAAATTCAGGATTTTTTGGAAAAATGAATACTGCACAACATAAAATAGGTTTGTTTTTTGGAAGTTATAACCCAATACATATTGGACATACCGCCATTGCCAATTATATGCTTGAATATAGCGATTTAACAGAAATCTGGTTTGTAGTTTCGCCTCATAATCCGCTAAAAGAAAAGAAAACCTTGCTTGATGATTACCAACGTTTGGAAATGGTACGTTTGGCTATTGAAGACGATTATCGCTTTCGCGCTTCGGATATTGAGTTTAAATTACCTCAACCTTCCTATACTATTGATACGCTCACGTACTTACACGAAAAATATCCACAGCACCAGTTTTGTTTGATTGTTGGTGGCGATAATTTAAGTAATTTCCATAAGTGGAAAAATTATCAAAGCATTTTAGATTACTATCCGCTTTATGTTTATGCTCGTCCGGGATTTAAAAAAGATGATTTTTCTGCTCAAGGCGATATTCAATTTTTTGATGCACCACAAATGGAAATATCGAGTAGCTTTATTCGTAAAGGAATTAAAGAAGGAAAAGATTTAAGGCATTTTCTATCGCCTAAAGTTTGGGATTATTTAACAGAAATGCATTTTTATCAGAAGTGATAAAAGTGAGGGCGCGACTTGAAGTCGCACTCTCACTATTAGAAGCAAACTATTGCAATATCCAAGACATAAGATGACTTAAGGTCACTCTATAGAATTCATTATAACGTCTGCCATTCCAAATTTAAAACCATTCATTACAGTATTAAATTTTAATCCATAGGCTTCTTTCGCTGGATTTTTCATATTAATTTACAGATTTTGTAAAAACGTTACCATAAAAAAGCAATTATTTTTCATTTATTTTTCAACCAAATATTAAATATTTAAAGTTCCGCTTTTTTAGTTGAAAATTAACTAAAGCTATTTTTTAAGATAGTTTTACATGAAATGGCGAGTTTCTTAATACGTTTTTTATCATAAATGATAAATCGCTTATTTTCGTGTTTTTTATACTGGTTTGTATGTTATACTTAAAGCTATTATATTTGAAACTCAATAACCAAGGATGATATATTTGATAATAATTTATTTACTACTCACTATGGTAGTAGCTTATTTAGGGGAAAATAGAAATATTGGATCTACAAAAGCCTTTGTTTTTAGCCTGTTGTTTACTCCTATTATTGGAATAGTAGTTGTTGCCAATTCCTCAAAAAAGATTACTTATTCTGAGTTTCAATATCATTGTCCGCGTTGCGGCTATAATTTTACCGAAGAGTTGGAATTTTGTCCCTATTGCAGTAAAAACGGAAAAGAAATAAAATTAATAAAGCAAGAAGTAACTACTACTTAATTAATAAGGCTAATTATTTTAAATCAGAACATTACCATCCATCTCTTTTGGAATTGGCAGCTCCATTATTTTTAAAATAGTGGGTGCAATATCTGCTAATTTACCATCTTTCATTTCTTTATAATTATCGTCTAAAAGAAATATTGGAACGGGATTTAGAGAATGAGCCGTATTTGGACTTCCATCGGTATTAATAGCATTATCCGAATTTCCGTGATCGGCAGTAATTAAAACAGAATAGCCTAAACTGCGAGCTGTTTTGGCGACTCTCTCTACCGAACGATCCACTGTCTCCACAGCTTCAATAATAGCAGAATAAACTCCTGTATGTCCAACCATATCGGAATTGGCAAAATTCAACACTACTAAATCGGGTTTATTAGCTTGTAATTCTTTAACAATAGCATCGGTAACTTCCGGAGCGCTCATAGCAGGTTGCAAGTCGTAAGTAGCCACTTTTGGCGAAGGAATTAAAATCCTTTTTTCACCTTTAAATTCCTTCTCTCTACCTCCACTAAAGAAAAAAGTTACATGAGCATATTTCTCTGTTTCGGCAATACGAACCTGCTTTTTATTTTGCTGTTCCATAACTTCTCCCAAAGTATTTTTTAAATCGTCTTTGGTAAAAGCAAGATGGATATTTTTAAATTTCTCGTCGTACTTTGTTAGAGTAACATAATATAAAGGCAAGGTTTTCATACCATAATCAGGCATATCTTCCTGACTAAGTACGGTAGTTATTTCGCGAAGACGATCGGTGCGAAAATTAAAACAAAACACTACATCGTCATTAGCAATTTTAGTTAGAGGATTTCCATTTTCATCAACTATTACTTGGGGTTCTATAAACTCATCGGTCTTTCCTTCAGTATAAGAATCTTTAATTGCTTTAACCGCAGACTTAACCGCTTTACCTTTTCCATTTACTAAAAGATCGTATCCAAGTTTAATACGTTCCCAACGTTTATCTCTATCCATGGTATAATAACGACCACAAACAGATGCAATTTTTCCCGTAGAATTTTTTAAATGATCTTCTAATTCCTGAACATAAGCAGCACCACTTCTTGGATCAGTGTCTCTTCCGTCGGTTAAAACATGTATAAAAACATCTTCTAAATCATATTGTTTGGCAATATCTGTAAGTTTCATCAAATGTTTAGTTGATGAGTGAACTCCTCCATCAGAAACCAAACCTAAAAAATGAACGTTTTTATTGTTCTTTTTAGCGTATTTAAATGCGTCTGTTATAACTTTATTTTTTTCGATAGAGCCATCTTGAATAGCATGATTAATTTTTACCAAATCTTGATAAACAACTCTACCGGCTCCTATATTTAAGTGTCCAACTTCAGAATTACCCATTTGCCCTTCGGGTAAGCCTACATTTTCTCCATCTGTTAAAAGGTGAGAATGAGCGGCATTTTCCGGAAGATATAAACTTTTGATATATTTTGTGTCGGCTTGAAAAATAGCGTCGGCTTTATCTTTTTTACCTTCGCCCCAGCCATCCATTATAATAAATACAACTTTTTTATTCATAAATTTTTTGATTCATATTTGCTAAAACTTATTATTTGTTTGAAATTTACTTTATGTCTGTATGTTTTCAAACTGAGCGCAAAGATACTGAAGAATATTAATAGAGCCTTCCCAAAAAACTTAAATACCTATAATTGATTAAAAAGGCTTTTTCTTTTAATTTTTGTGCAAAAAAGGAATTAGCTTATGTAGTTTACTAAACATCCTTTTATATGTTTCCGAATCGAATAAAGGAGCATCCGAAGTAGCTTTGTATGTGAGAAAAATACCTAAAGGAAGAAATACCATTGAAGCTAACCACATTCCAAAGAATATGTTTATACCTCCGGCTACAGCCGAGCGTTCACCTATCATAGATAAAATATGATATAGAACAAAAAACAATGTAGACACTACTACAGGTAAGCCCAAGCCACCTTTACGAATAATTGCGCCCAATGGTGCACCAACAAAAAACAATATTAAGCAAGCAAACGAAAGGGTGAATTTTTTATGATAAGCTATAGTGTGTTTTCTTATTTGTTCCCTTCGATGATTAAAATCTTTTTTCTGATATTTAATATTGTCTTTTGTATTTCTGGCAGCTTCCAATGCTTTTTCAATAGCTTTTTTTCTGAGTTTGATATCCATTTTAAATAAAAAACTATTGTACGCCAGCTGTTGGGTATCTATAACCATAGTATTACGTGCCAACCTTGAAGAATCCAATTTGTTATATTGTGTTAACCTATTTTTTAGCGTACGGCTAAAAACTTCTTTTCTTTTAACTAATTCTTTTTGTAATGAATCTTTCGAAATACTAAGCTGTTCCAAATTCATCATATGGTAACTTGACTTGAATAAATTTTCGTCCGTTCTTCCTAATCCATTATCAAGTTTAAACCTTATTTGTTCTTCCTTAAACTCCATTCGTTGAAATGGACGGGTTTTACGATAATTTTGTTTATCGATTTTTTCCTCATAATTAACACCATCATTAAGAGTAAACAAAATAGCACTTCCATTTGGCGTTTGTTTCATTATGCCTGTCTGCGCAATTGTGAGTTTAGTGTTTCCATACTTTTGCGAATGATCGTAAATCATTACATCATTTATACCCTCTCCATCATCATCACGAGATCCTATTCGTAAAACATATTCACCTAAATCACGATTAAAAATTCCTTCTTTCATTTTAAAAGCCAACTTTTGATGCTGCACATCATAAAGAAGAGAACGGAATTTCAGATTAGCAACCGGTAATATAAAATCAGAGAATAAAAATGCGGAAATACTAATTAAAACCGATAAAACAATTAAAGGTCGCATTAATCGCTTTAAAGAAATTCCGGAAGATTTTAAAGCTACCAACTCATAATTTTCTCCTAAGTTACCAAAAGTCATTAACGAGGAAAGTAATATAGATAAAGGTAATGCCATTGGAACAAAAGTTGATGATGCGTAAAAAAGTAATTCCATCAGAACATACCAATCTAATCCTTTTCCCACCAAATCATCAATATATAGCCATAGAAACTGCATTAGCAATATAAACAACGCAATAAAAAAGGTCATAATAAGTGGCCCGATATATGTCCTTAAAATAAAGATGTCAACCTTTTTCATTTGTATTTATTCACAAAATTTTCGTCAAAGATAAAGTATTCGCTTTTTAACACCACCTTTTGATAACTAAAAAGTAAGAAAGCAAATGACTTTCCTTTTTTAAAAAGAAGTATTTTTGAAAAAAAGCACAGCATGAACATAAAAAGTGACTGGAACATTCCAAACAAATGGCAAATAATTAAAACTATTGATATGCACACAGGTGGAGAACCTTTACGTATAATTATTGATGGTTTACCGGAAATTAAAGGACAGGGTATTTTAGCAAAACGAAGATATTTTAAAGAGAATTTAGATTATATCAGAACAGGATTAATGTGGGAACCTCGCGGTCATGCCGATATGTATGGTGCTATAATAACAGAACCGCAAAGTGCAGATGCTGATTTTGGAACATTCTTTTTGCATAATGAAGGATATTCAACAATGTGTGGTCATGCTATTTTGGCATTATGTAAATTGGTACTCGAAACCGGAATGATTGAAAAAAGAGGCGATAATCCAAGATTAGTAATTGATGCACCACCGGGTAAAATTACAGCCTTTGCTAAACGTAAAAATGGAATAGTAGAAACGATAAGTTTTCAAAATGTACCTTCTTTTGTTTATGCTTTAAATAAGGAAATTAATGTTAAAGGTATTGGTAAGCTTACATTTGATATTGCTTTTGGAGGTGCTTTTTATGCTTTTGTCGAAGCGGATTCGATAGGATTAAGTTTAGATAAATCAAATTATTTAAAACAAATTGATTGGGGACGTAAAATTAAACTATCAATTATGGATGAAATGGAAATTAAGCATCCTTTTGAAGAAGACCTTAGTTTTTTATACGGAACTATTTTTGTTGGCAAAGCTGATAACAAAAACCATCACTCTAAGAATATTTGCATTTTTGCCAATGGCGAAGTAGACAGAAGCGCAACAGGATCAGGAGTTAGTGCCCGTGCAGCTTTACATTTTGCTAAAAGCGAACTAAAAATAGAAGAAAATATCAGCATAGAAAGTATAGTCGGATCTACTATGAATGTTAAAGTAGTAAAAGAAACCAAATTCGGTATCTATGATGCTATTATTCCGGAAGTTAGTGGAACTGCATTTTTTACGGGAAAACATGAATTTATTTTCGATACAAACGACCCTTTTAAAGCCGGTTTTATCTTTAGATAATCCCTTTTAGAAAAGCAAAACTATATAGCACCATTTATTTTAAATATTTCTTTTGCTACTCAATTAACAATAGAAATTTTATTATATCTTTGCAAAAGTAATACGGCTTTTGTAAGCCGTTATTTTACAGACATTTATAATATAATTTCAGAAGAATAAAAGATGACATTTACAACAAAAATTCGGGAACAAGCAATAAAAGCACATTCGCGCATTGTTTTACCCGAAGGAACAGAAGAAAGAACTTTAAAAGCAGCCGATTTTGTTCTTACAGAGGGCATTGCCGATTTAATTTTATTAGGAAACTCAAAAGAGATTGAGAATCAAGCAAAAACTTTGGGCTTAAAAAATTTGAACAAAGCTAAAATTATTGATCCTAAGAATAACCCAAGTAAAGATAAATACGTGGATTTACTGATGAAAATCAGAGGAAAAAAAATTGAGAGTCGTGAACAAGCCGAGAAATTAGTTGAAGACCCTCTTTATTTGGCAACTTTATTAGTTAAAAATGGAGATGCTGACGGAGAGGTTGCAGGTGCAATGAACACCACCGGCAATGTTTTACGTCCGGCTTTTCAAATAGTAAAGACTTTACCCGGCATTACTGTCGTTTCAGGTGCATTTTTCATGCTATTAGAAAACAAAGATTTTGGTGATTATGGTATGATGGTATTTGCCGATTGTGCTGTTCATCCTAATCCAACAGCCGAGGAATTGGCTCAAATAGCAGTTTCTACGGCTCACACAACTAAAGCCATTGCTAATATGCAACCACGTGTTGCCTTATTAAGTTTTTCAACTAAAGGAAGCGCGAAACACGAAATGGTAGATAAAGTTATAGAAGCAACAGCATTGGCACAAAAAATGGCTCCCGAATATCAATTTGATGGTGAGTTACAAGCTGATGCAGCAATTATCCCGGCTATTGGAAATAAAAAAGCTCCCAATAGTACTATTGCCGGCTATGCTAATGTCTTAGTATTTCCTACTTTAGAAGTTGGAAATATTGCATACAAATTAGTAGAGCGTTTAGCGGGAGCTCAAGCTGTAGGTCCGGTATTACAAGGTATGGCAGCTCCAATTAACGATTTATCGCGTGGTTGTTCCGTTGATGATATAATAAATATGATAGCTATTACTTCACTACAAGCAGCAAGTAAAAAGGCTTAAAAATAAAAGCTATGAAAGAAAGATTAGAAGATTTTTCTCTTGGAAAGAAAATGATTAAACAAGGCGGACTCCAAAAAATTGGGGTTGTTGGTGCAGGAAGTACCGGAAAAGAAATTGTTCGTTTAGTGGCACGAAAAGGTATTGAAGCCGTTTTTGTTGACATTAGTGAAGAAAGAGTTCAAGAAGTAATGAAACTCCTCAATGAACAGTTAGATGCAAAGATTAATCGATGGGGACTAACCGAAGGAGAAAAAAGGGCGATGTTGAGTCGTATTCACGGATCGGCAGATTATTCAATATTAAAAGGTTGTAATATTGTTATAGAAGCTATCAATTCTAAAAAACCGGGGACTAGTTTAGAAGAGCGAAAAAAAGTGTTTCAAAAAATAGAGGCTGTTGTATCTCCTGAAACAACCATAGCTTCAAATACGGCTACGCTGATGATTTCCGAAATCTCTTCGGTGCTTAAGCATAAAGAACGTGCAATAGGTTTGCATTTTATTTTACCTATAGATCATGTTAAAGTTGTAGAGGTAGTAAAAACTGTTAGCACCAATGACCCGACTATGAATTGTATCAGTAAATTTTTAAAAATGACTGAGCGTCAAATGGTTGAAGTTCAGGAATCACCCGGAAATATTAATACTCGAATTATGGTGCCTTTGATTAATGAAGCTTGCGCTATTTTACTAGAAGGTGTTGCTGATGTTGCTCAAATTGATAAAACTATTAAAAGCTCAACAGGTCTCTTAAACGGACCTTTTGAAATGGCTGATACTATTGGCTTAGATAAAGTATTAAAATGGATGGAAAATCTTTATAGAGAGTTTGGAGAAATTAGATTTAAACCATCCCCATTTATTAAACGTTTGGTACGTGCCGGTATGCTTGGACGAAGAGTTGGAGAAGGATTTTATCTTTATAAAGACGGTAAACGTATACAGAAAAAAGGCAATATTTTGCATCTGGGAAGAAGCATTTAAGCTAATTAAAAATCAAAAAGAATTATGAAAATTATTGTATTAAACTGTGGTAGTTCATCAATAAAATATCAATTATTTGATATGCCCAGTCAACAAGTTATAGCTAAGGGGCTAGTTGATAAAATTGGCTTAAAGGGTTCTCTAATCGATCATGAACGAGAAGATGGAGCTCATGCTATATTAGAGGGTGAAATTCTTGATCACAAACAAGGTATAGAATATGTTTTAGGCGTTTTACTAAGCGAAAAATATGGAAGCATAAAAGAATTGGAAGAAATTGATGCTGTAGGTCACCGCGTTGTACATGGTGGAGAGCGTTATGGAGAAAGTGTTAGAATCAACGAATCTGTTACTAATACTTTAGAAGAAATGATTGATTTAGCACCTTTGCATAATCCCCCCAATTTAGATGGTATCAATGCCATTACAGAACTTCTTCCGGAAGTTCCTCAAGTGGGAGTTTTCGATACTGCTTTTCATCAAACTATGCCAAAACACAGCTTTTTATATGGAATTCCGTATTCATTATACAAGAAACATGGCGTTAGGCGATATGGATTTCATGGCTCCAGCCATAAATTTGTATCAAAAAAAGCCGCTGAATTTCTAAATAAACCAATGTCAGAACTAAATATTATTACCTGTCATTTAGGTAATGGAGCTAGTATTGCCGCTATTCAGAAAGGGAAATCAATAGATACCAGTATGGGCATGACTCCCATAGAAGGTTTAATTATGGGAACTCGTAGTGGGGATTTAGATATTGGAGCATTATTTCACATTATTAAAAAAGAGAAAATAGATCTTGCTACTGCCAACACTTTAATTAATAAGCATAGCGGAATGTTGGGTATTAGTGGTGTTTCTTCAGATATGCGCGACATTGAAAAAGCCGCTGAAGAAGGTAATGAACGTGCTCAGTGTTCTCTAAAAATGTATCAGTATAGGATTAAAAAATATATTGGCTCTTACGCAGCTGCAATGGGTGGTGTTGATACCATAGTATTTACCGGAGGTATTGGTGAAAATGATTGGCTGACTCGTCAGAATTCTGTTCAAGGATTAGAATTTATGGGTGTTGAGTTAGACAAATCAAAAAATACCGGAATGCGTGGTAAAACTATGGATATTTCTACAGATTCATCTAAAGTTAAAATTTTAGTAATTCCTACAAACGAAGAGTTGGTTATTGCTTCTGATACTTTTGAAATTCTAGATAAAGGATTGGATAAGCTTTAGATTATTAGTCGGGATGCAACTTTAAACAGCATCCCGACCAATACCAAATTTAGAGCTTTAAAAAAAGTATATAAGTTGGACTTAGATGTAAACTATTTTACAATTACTCTTTTCTAGTAACCTGCCAATAACTGCAAACTACGGTTTTCGTCTTTTTTCAACTGAGTTTTCAGATTCTCCAAGCTATCAAATTTAACCTCATCGCGTATGCGTTCCACAAAATATATTGTTAGTTTTTTATCATAAATTTCCCCGGAGAAATTAAAAATGTATACTTCCGTAGTTAGTTCGTGTTTCTCCAATTTAAGAGTAGGACGATAGCCTATATTTGCCATTCCTCTATAAGTATTTTCTTGATAGCGGATTAAGACAGCATAAACACCTTGTTTAGGAATAAGCTTGTTTTTATAAGTGTCTTTTACATCAATATTTGCTGTTGGATAGCCTATGGTTCTGCCTATTTGATTTCCTTTAATTACCTTACCACTAATGCTATACGGATATCCCAAAAGTTCATTAGCTTCTTTTATTAAGCCGTCTTTTAAAAATTTCCTGATTTTTACTGCCGTGATATTTCGTTTTCTGATATCCTCCATAGGAATCTCGTTTACACGAAAACCACACTTTTTCCCTAAGCTGTTAAGCTGAAGAAAATCGCCTTCTCTACCATATCCAAAATTATGAGAGAAACCTACAACTAATTCTTTCAGATGAATCTTATCGACCAAATAATCAAGAATAAAATTTTCGGAAGTAATCCTAGAAAATGATTCGGTAAACGGAAGAACCAATAAATAGTCTATCCCTAAATTTTGTAATAGCTCTTCTTTTTCTTGTTGAATATTCAACAACCTTATATTTTTTCCTTCTGAGGCATAAAGCACTTCCTCGGGCGAAGGGCTAAAAGTAATAATTACCGTTTGTCCCAGATTTTTTTTAGCGATATTTTTCAGACGTTCAATAAGTTTTTTATGTCCTAA